>NZ_FORX01000002.1:313003-441062 GCF_900114115.1 Desulfomicrobium apsheronum
CGGGGGAGCAATGATGCGGCAAACGATGCCTGGCTCGGTCAGACAGCCGACCCGGCCATGCCCCCGGACCGACCCGCCTTGGAGTTTGTCCGGAGGGGTATGTAATTCCGCTGTGTTTGTACCCACCGCAAAAATGTTGCAAAGGAACCCGAGTGTCATTCCCGCGAAGGCGGGAATCCAGTTTTTAAGTGCGGATTCCCGTCTTCAGGAAGCGGGTTGTTTGCCGTGACGCCTACGTGTCGTAGATATTCTCGAAGCGCGCCTTGTAGGCCTGGAACGTGCCTTCCTCGATGGCCTTTCTGGCACCTGTGACCACAGTCAGGAAAAATGCCAGGTTGTGGATGGTGTTGAGGCGATATGACAAAATCTCCTGGGCCTGATAAAGGTGACGCAGATAGGCCTTGCTGAAGTTCCGGCAGGTGTAGCAGGAGCATTCCGGGTCAAGGGGGCTGTCGTCTTCGGTGTACTGGGCCCGCTTGATGTTGACCTTGCCCTGGGATGTGAACAGGGTTCCGTTGCGGGCGTTGCGGGTGGGCATGACGCAATCGAACATGTCGATGCCGGCGTCGATGCCGCGCACTATGTCCAGCGGAGTGCCCACACCCATGAGGTAGCGGGGCTTGTCTGCCGGCAGGAGCGGGGCGCTGTGGTAGAGGATGTCCATCATCTCGGCCTTGGATTCCCCGACGCTCAGGCCCCCGAGCGCGTAGCCATCGAAGGGGATGTCCAGGAGCTGGCGGATGCTCTCTTCCCGCAGGTCCTTGAAGAATCCGCCCTGGCCGATGCCGAAGAGAAGCTGGTCGCCGCTTCCTTGGGGATAGGCGGCGCGGCAGCGCGCGGCCCAGCGGGTGGTCAGGGCCAATGATTTTTTGGTGTATTCGTGATCCGCGCCGTAGGGCACGCATTCATCGAGCACCATCATGATGTCCGACCCCAGGTTTTTCTGGATGGAGACGACCTTCTCGGGAGTGAAGACGTGCTTGGAACCGTCAATGTGCGAGGAGAAGGTCACCCCGTCCTCGCTCAGCTTGCGCAGCCCCGAGAGGCTGAAGACCTGGAATCCGCCGGAGTCGGTCAGGATGGGGCGGTCCCAGTTCATGAATTTGTGCAGTCCGCCCCGGCGGGCGATCATCTCGTCATTGGGCCGCAGGTACAGATGATAGGTGTTGCCAAGGATGATGCGCGCTCCGAGGTCTTTCAAATCCTGGGGACAGACCGCCTTGACCGTGCCCTGGGTGCCCACGGGCATGAAGATGGGAGTGGGGATGACGCCGTGGGCGGTGTGCAGTTCCCCCGCGCGGGCCTTGCCGTCCGTATTGTGTATGCTGAATTTTCCGATGTGCATGTTCACGCTTTGTGTTTCGTTGTGGGTGAAGCGGAGCTGGAGGTGACTCCGGTCCGCGGGCAAATGTCGTCCAGTTCGCAGGCTTCGCAGTTTGGCTTGTGGGCGGTGCAGACCTCCCGGCCGAACAGGACGAGATAATGGTTTACCGCGCCCCAGCTGTCCTGCGGGAAAAGTTTGAGCAAATCCTGTTCGACCTTGTCCGGGTTGGTTTGTCGGGTCAACCCGAGGCGAAAGCTGATCCGTTTGACATGGGTGTCCACGGCGATGCCCGCGTGCACGCCGAAGGCGTTGGACAGGACGACGTTGGCCGTCTTGCGGGCGACACCGGCCAGGGTCAGCATCTCTTCCATGGTGCGCGGCACCTGGCCGCCGAATTCCGTCACGATGCGCATTGCCGAAGCGTGCAGGTTCTTGGCCTTGTTGCGGAAAAAGCCGGTGGAGCGGATGATGCCCTCGATCTGCGCGGGGTCGGCCTTGGCCATCTGTTCCACGGTTTTCCAAGTGGCGAAGAGACCGGGCGTGACCATGTTGACCCGCGCGTCCGTGCACTGGGCCGACAGGATCGTGGCCACGAGCAGCTCCCATGGGGTGGACCACGAAAGCTCGGTCCGGGGCGCGGGATAACGCTGGGCCAGCCGCTCGCGAACGGCCCTGGCGCGTGCGGTGATGGATGAAACTCTCATGCGATGCTCCCGGATGCGGACGGGTCTGAAGACGCCGAGCCTTGCCTGACAGTTTTTTTTCGCAACCTCAAGTTTTTTGCATGGAGGCAAGAATGGAACAGATCCTGGTTTACATGACCTTCCCGGAGGAGAAGACGGCCACGCGGATAGGCCGCGCCCTGCTCGAACAGCGTCTGGTCGCCTGCGTCAACATCCTGCCGCGTGTGGAATCCATGTACTGGTGGGAAGGCGAAATTCAGCACGAGACCGAGGTGGCTGCGCTGGCCAAAACCACCTCGACCCTGTTCGAACCGCTCAAGGCTTGCGTTCTGGGCCTGCATCCTTATGAAGTACCTTGTATCGTGGCGGTGGCCCTGGACCAAGGACACACGCCCTTTTTGCAATGGATCGACGAGCAGACCCGTGACCGTTCGCAGAAATGACCCCAAAATCAGTTGACTGGGTTAAAAAAACGTTCATAGCAATGCGCAACGCATAATTGAGGAGGCTACCCTTTTTCGTGAGGTTTCACATACTGACTTTCGGTTGCCAGATGAATGTGGCTGATGCCGACTGGTTGACCCAATCCCTGGTCTCCAGAGGCTGGACAGAGGCGTCTGAAGCAGACGCTCAAATTTTCGTGGTCACCACGTGCAGCGTACGGGAAAAGCCCGAGCAGAAAGTATACTCCCTGCTCGGCCGCCTGAAGAGCTACACTGACCGGAACCCGGAGGCTTTCGTGGCCGTTGGCGGCTGCGTGGCCCAGCAGATCGGCGAGGAATTCTGGAATCGCTTTCCATTCGTCCGTCTGGTTTTCGGAACCGACGGAACCGCCATGGTGCCCCAGGCCCTGGAGCGGCTGGTCGCGGACCCGGCGCTGCGCATAAGCCTGCTGGATTTTCTGGACCATTATCCCGAGCGCGAACAGCCCGAAGGCGGCACGGTACAGGCTCAGGCCTTCGTGAACATCATGCAGGGGTGCGACAATTTCTGCACCTACTGCATCGTGCCCTTCACCAGAGGACGGCAGAAATCGCGCGGCTCGGACGCCGTCGTGGCCGAGTGCGAAGCCCTGGTGCGGCGCGGCGCCCGCGAGCTGACCCTGTTGGGGCAGAACGTGAATAGCTACGGCCAGGACAAGCATGGCGATGGAACATCCTTTGCGTCCCTGCTGGAGCGGATTTCCGCCATTCCGGGCCTCATGCGCCTGAAATTCACGACATCGCACCCCAAGGACATCGCCCCCGAGGTCGTAACCGCTTTCGGCAAGCTGCCCAATCTTTGTCCGCAGCTGCATCTGCCCGTGCAATCGGGGTCCGACGCGGTTCTAAAAGCCATGGGACGCAAATACACAAAGGCGCGCTATCTGGATACGATCCGTGAGCTGCGCCGGGTTTGTCCGCAGATTACCCTGACCACCGACATCATTGTCGGCTTCCCGGGGGAGACTCTTCAGGATTTTGAAGATACCCTGGAACTCATGCGTGAAGTGCGGTATGAGTCGAGCTTCTCCTTCAAGTACTCCGACCGGCCCGGGGTGCGGGCCGAGAAGATGGACTTCAAGGTCCCCGAAGAGGAGAAGTCGCGGCGCCTCGCGGTATTGCAGGAAATGCAGGACCGCATCACCGTCGAGGAGTTGGCCGCGCAGGTGGGGGCGGAGGCCGAGGTGCTGGTCGAAGGACCGAGCAAGATGCAGGACGCGGAACATATTTTTTGGAGAGGCCGTGACGGGGGCGGACGGATTGTCAATTTCTCATCGCCCATACCTTGCCTGACAGGCAGAATGGTTCGCGTGCGCATCGTGGACGCGAAGAAACACTCCCTCGTGGGAGAGATTCGAGGTGAACCGTGGTAGACATGATAGTTTTCGGACTGGCATTGGACGAGGATTCGCAGATGCCGATCCTCATTTTAAAGGATACTTCGGAAGATATCATTTTTCCCATCTGGATAGGCGCCATGGAGGCCATGTCCATTTCCATGGCCCTGAACAAGGTCGCCGTGCCGAGGCCCATGACGCATGATCTGATCCTGGGCATACTGGAAAAGATGGAATCGCGGCTTGTCGCGGTGGAGATCATCTCCATCCACGAAGGCACGTATTACGCTGAACTTGTGCTGCAAGGCGAGACCGGCGAGCGTCGCGTCGATTGCCGCCCCTCGGACTCCATCGCCTTGGCTTTACGGGCCCAGGTGCCCATCCGTGTCTCGGAGGAAGTCATCGCTCTCAATAAGACCCTGCAGAAGGGCGCTTTTCAGGAGGTTGTCACGGGCGAGGACAGCGACAAGTGGACGGATATCCTTTCCAAGTACAGCCTGGACGATCTCAAGTACAAGATGTGACGCGCCCGTGATCGATCTGCACACCCATTCGAGCTTCAGCGACGGGGAGCTGATCCCGGCCGAGCTGGCTCGCCGGGCCAAGGTGGCCGGGTATCGGGCCATCGCCATCACCGATCATGCCGACGCCTCCAACATGGACTTCGTGCTGCCGCGTGTGGCCGCCATGGCGAAGGAGTATTCCATCTATATGGATATTGTCGTCGTGGCCGGGGTCGAACTGACGCACGTGCCGCCCGGCCTCATGGAGCAGGAGGTGCGGCGCGCCCGCGCCCTGGGCGCGGGAATTGTCGTGGTGCATGGAGAGACCATCGTCGAGCCGGTGGAGACGGGCACGAATCTCGCGGCCATCGAGGCCGGAGTTGACGTGCTGGCCCATCCCGGACTGATCACGGCGGAAGAGGTCCGGCTGGCGGCGGAAAAGGGCGTGCTGCTCGAAATCACGACCCGGGCCGGACACGGATACACCAACGGACATGTCCTGGCCCTTGCCCGTGCGCATGGCGCCAAAATGGTGGTCAACAACGATGCCCACGCTCCGCGCGATCTGGTCAGCGCGGAGCTGCGCCGCAAGATCGCCCTTGGGTGCGGCATGACCCCCGAAGAGTATCGGCAGGCGGACGTGGACGCCTGGGCTCTTGTGTCCCGGAGTCTTTACCTGTAGTGAACCAAGAATTTGTTGTGCCCTGTTAAATCTCGTAGTGTAAAAGGTGACAGATATGGACGCAGTAGCTCAGACGGGCGTTGTTGAGCAGATGAATGTTACGCAGCCGATTGATTCCATTCAATCCCTGGGAGCCGCCACTCAGCTTGGCGGCATGTCGCAGATGGGTTTCTGGGACATGATTTCCAATGCGACCGTGGTTGTGCAGGGCGTCATGGGGCTGCTGGCCATCATGTCGCTCATCAGTTGGTCGATCATTTTCTTCAAGATAATTCAGATCAATGTCGGGCGGCGCAAGGCTCTGCGTGAGCGTGCGCTGTTCCAGAACGCCACCAACCTGGCCGACGGCGTGCAGACCCTACGTGAGCAGGGCAACTCGGCCCTGTACCCCATCGCCAAGCGGGGCCTGCAGGAATTTCGTCGTCTGGAGCAATCCGTCATTCATCCCAACCTGAAGTTCCGCGTCGCCGGGGACAATCTGCGCCGGGTGCTCGAACAGGGGGTGAGCGAGGGGCTTGGGGAAATGTCCAGGTCCTTGTCGTTTCTGGCGACATGCGCCAATGCGGCCCCGTTCATCGGGCTTTTTGGCACTGTCTGGGGCATCATGAACTCATTTCACGCCATCGGCCAGATGAAGACGGCGGCGCTGGCTGCGGTCGCGCCCGGCATTTCCGAGGCTCTGGTGGCCACCGCCATCGGTCTGGCCGTGGCCATCCCGGCGACCATCGCCTACAACACCTTTCTGGGCATGATCACCACCGTGCATACGGAGATGGAGTGCTTCGCCAGCGAATTTCTGAATCGCGCCCAGCTTGAACTCCCATGGATGAACAAGCGGAGTGAATAAATCATGCAGGTAAATTCGGGAAAAGGCTTTCTGGCGGAGATCAACGTCACGCCCTTTGTGGACGTCATGCTGGTGCTGCTCATCATTTTCATGGTGACGGCGCCCATGCTGACACAGGGCGTCGAAGTCGACCTGCCCGAGACAAAAGCGGTCGAGACCCTGCCCGAGGACAGCGACACCGTGGTGTTGCACGTACTCAAGGACGGGACCATCAAGCTCGACAAGTATGAGGTCAAGGTCGACGAACTCGGTAATTATCTCAAGAGAATGGAATTTGAGAAAGGAAAACTGCTCTATCTGCAGGCCGACAAGGATGTCGCATACGGCGTGGTCGTCAAGGTGATGGCGGAAGTCAGGGCTGCAGGCGTGCAAAAGCTTGGAGTCGTCGCGGAACCTGAGGAAGAGAACCCCTAGGATAAGGCGTTTAAGTGTTTAATTCGCTGCGTCATTTGAGTTGGGTTTTCTCCATTGTGCTGCATTTGATCGTGCTGCTCGGCGGAGCCTATGTGTCCACGGACACCCACATAAAACTTAATCTGAACAAAAGAATGTACGAGGTCGACCTGGTCGGTCCTCCGAACAAAGGCAAGCCCGGCGCCAAGAGCGCGCCCAAAAAGGCTGCCGAGAAGGAAGCGAGTCCTCAAAAGTCCGTTCCCAAGGATGCCAAGCCGGTCAAGGCTCCGGATGAACCGAAGAAACCGGACAAGAAGGCTGCGCCGAGCGAAACGGCCAAGGCGATTCCTTCGGACTCGGTGAACGCCACCAAGGTGGCCGAGGCCAAGCCCGAGGAACCGAAGAAGCCTGAGCCCAAGAAGGAAGCTCCCAAAAAGGAAGAGCCCAAGAAGGAAGAGCCCAAGAAGACCGCCAAGGAAGAGCCGAAAAGCGAACCCAAGGTCGAAAAGAAGCCTACCAAGGAAGAAATTCTGGCACAGGCTTTGGGCGAGGCGACCAAGGTCGCCAAGTCTTCCTCTTCTGGCGGAACGGAAGGCGCGGCCAAGGGCAACAAGAGCGGGTCCAAGGACGCCCTGGCCGACGCCCTGGCTGATCTTGGACGGGAAGTCTCGGGTCGCGGCACGCGCGGGGACGGGACGGCCGAGGATGGGGACGGCGAAGGGGTTTCTTCCGGCAGTCTGGACCAATACTACGCCACGCAGGTCGTGCGGGCCATCCGTCAAAATTGGAGATTCCCCAGGTTGTCGAATGTTGTGCTGGCCACGACGGTGGAGCTCAAAGTGAACAAGGGCGGAGAAATTCTTGGCGCGCGCATGTTGAACGGCTCCGGACGATCCGATTTTGACGCGTCGGTCATGCGCGCCATCGAGGACACCAAGACGCTGCCTCCTTTGCCGGAAACTCTGGATGCGACTCTGGTCATAACTTTTTATAATACGGAAAATTGAGCAGGAGCCTGCCTTGATCAAAAAAATCCTTCTCATTCTGCTTGCGCTGTTCGTCTTCTCCGGGCCCGTTCTGGCCGCCGGAGTGCTGAACATCGACATCTACGGGCCGGGTCAGTCCCGGGTGAATCTTTTCGTGGCCGAGGCCCTGTCCAAGGACGGCTCGGGTCCGGTGGGGGGCATTCCCGAAAACGCTCCGGCGGAATTGCAGCAGCGCATCCATGCCAACTGCGCCTTCCTGCCTTTTTTCAACATGCTTTCCGGCAAGGATATCGTCGGTGGCCCCAATCCGGGTGGCTATGTCGCGCAGAGCATTGACTTCAACAAGTTTCAGCTCTCGCGTACGGACGTGCTGGTCACTGCCGCCTGGGCCCCTCGTCCCGGCGGAGTCGGAGAAGTGGAGCTGCGTGCATACGAGGTCTATACCGGCCGCCTGATTGTGGGCAAAGGCTACGGCGTGGCCAACAAGCAGCAGGTTCCCGAAGTGGCCGCCCGCTTTTGCGCGGACCTCATGGAAGCGCTGACCGGGCAGGGAGATTTTTTCCGCTCGAACATCGCCTTCATCAAGAAAGAAGGGCAGCGCAAACAGGTCTACATGGCCACGGCCCAGGGCCTCAATCTACAAAAAATCACCAACCTCGATGGCATTGCCGTCAGCCCGGCCTGGTCTCACGACGGGCAAAAGCTGGTTTTTGTCTTTCTGGACAAGAAATATCACAATCTGTGCGTCTGGGATCGGCAAACCAGATCCCTGGAAAAAAAGAGGCTTCCCGGAAACACGCTGATAGCGCCGGCCTTCACCAAGGCTGGAAACGTGGCGATCAGTCTTGATATGCGTGGTAACCCGGATATTTACGAGCTCAATTCCGAGTACAAGGTCGTGCGCGCTCTGGAAGAAAACTGGGGCATAGACATCGGGCCGGATTTTGATCGATCCGGCGAAAAAATGGTTTTTGTTTCCAATAGGTTGGGAAATCCGCACGTGTTCTTGAAAAATCTGGTGAATGGTACTAGCAAGCGCATCTCCCTGACCGGAAAATACAACACCGGCCCAAGTATCAGTCCCGATGGCTCCCAGGTTGTTTTTGCCCAGATGGTGAACGGTAAACATAAGTTATTTTTGGTGGATTTGGCTTCCGGGCGCGAGCGCCAGTTGACATTTGGCCCCGGTAGTGATGAAGATCCCACTTGGTCTCCCGATGGTTATTTCATAGCTTTTGCTTCAACCAGATCCGGTCCGAGCAAGATCTATCTGACCACCAAGCATGGAGACGAACCAATCTTGATTCCAACCGGACCAGGGGAAGCCACTTCTCCGGCCTGGGGGAAATTATAATGGCAGAGGCGTGTTTTTTTTTCGTCAATGGAGGAAGTTATGAAGAAGTTAGGCGTTTTTGGATTGATCGTTTTGGTTTTTTGTTTGGCCATGGCTGGCGGTTGCTCCAAAAAAGTGAGCTCCACCCCTACCGGCGCGACCGCTGCTGGTGCTGGAGATGGCTCCGGTGCTCAGGGTGGTTTGACGGCAGAGCAGCTCGAAGCGCAGCGCCTTGCTGAACTGCAGCGTCAGGCTATCGAAAAGATCGGTGCAGACAAGATTTATTTTGCTTTTGATTCCAATGAGTTGACTCAGGAATCCCGCCAGGTTTTGACGGAGAAGGCCGAGCTGTTGAAGGCCAATCCTGCATTGTCCCTGCTGATCGAAGGACATTGCGACGAACGCGGTACCAACGAGTACAACTTGGCTCTTGGCGAACGCAGAGCCCGTACAGCCTATGAGTTTCTCGTTCTGTTGGGAATTGATTCGTCCAAGCTGCAGATTATCAGCTACGGCGAAGAATATCCCGCTGTTCAGGGTTCCAACGAGGAAGCCTGGTCCAAGAACAGACGCGACGAATTCAAGGCCAGCGCCAACTAGTTTAAAAATGATTCCAAAAGGAGGGAGCAATCCCATCCTTTTTTCAAGCCCCGCTCACCCGGGGCTTTTTTTGGTCCTCATGACGACCAGGGCAGGATGGGGCGCAAGCCTGAAGAACTTGCCGGGCGCAGAGTTAGGCGCCATGGCAAAAGAATAGGTCCTATAGGACTTATGGGACCTATAGGACCTATGAAATAGCGTGGTCAGCTTTTCAAACCCCGCTCACCCGGATTTTTTTTTGGTCCTCATGACGACCAGGGCAGGGCAGGGCGCAGGACTGAAGAACTTGCCGGGCGCAGAGTTAGGCGCCATGGCAAAAGAATAGGTCCTATAGGACTTATGGGACCTATAGGACCTATGAAATAATGTGGTCAGCTGAAGAGTTGTGGTTCTGTGTTTTCTTGCCTTCGAATCAATCCAGTCTGACTTTCCAGCGTTTTTCCAGCTCGTCCTGAGGCAGTTCCCAGATGTGTTCGTGGAGCCTTCTCATGCGCTGTGCGTCGTACAGCAGTTCCTTTTTTTCCTTTTTGCAGAGGGCCTGAGGCCCGTTGTTCAGCGCTTTTTCAAGGATGGCGTCTCGGCGCTCTTCTATCTCCGGGGCCAGGGTGCGCGGACCGCGCAGCAAGGTGCGATGCAGTGTGTTGACTCCCGGGATCACGGCAGCTCTCAGGAAGCCTTCATCGGCTGGAATGCCGAAGCCGGATCTGTCTTCGGCGATGCTCTGCATATAGCGGTCAATGTCTTCATACTCGCGCGGGAGACGGACTTCTTCCGGCGTCTTGAAGATACGCATGGCGCGGAAAAACCGCCCCAGCTCGGCGCGGCTGGTGAGCATGGACACCGGGATGGAGAGCAAGAGGGAGATGACCAGGGGTGAACTCCACCAGAAAAAGACCCGGTTGATCTGAAACATCGTCACACCCCAGACGAGGCCCAAGAGCGTGCCGCCGCCGTGGAAGCGCAGCGCGTCCCAGAAGCGCGTCCCTTCGTCGTCGCGCTGCTGCGTGCCCCAGCCTATGCCCATGCCCATGAGGGTCAAAAAGACGTACTTGCTGTGAAAGAGCATGCGCACCGGGGCGAGCAGCGTGGACAGTATGACCTCCGTCAGGATGCTGCCGCACAGGGCAAAGAATCCTCCGAACTGTTTGCGACGTCCCTTGATCAGTGCCAGCAGCAGGGCGCAAACCTTGGGCAGGAAAAGGATGACGCCTGTCGCGGCCAGCAGGGTCAGGGCCGGCATCGGGTCCCAGACAGGCCAGACGGGAAAGAGGGACTTGGCCGGGGTGAAATAGTCGGGCTGGATCAGGGCCTCGGAGATTGCTTCGGCAGTGGCCAGGGCCAGAAACAGGAACCAGAGCAGGGCCGAGCCGTAGGCCATGACCCCGTTCAGGAACAGCGCGCGATGGCCGGGGAAGATGCCGCGGGTGAAGACCAGGCGCAGGTGCTGCAGGTTGCCCTGGCACCAGCGGCGGTCACGTTTGAGCTCGGTCAGCAGGTTGGGAGGGACTTCCTCGTAACTGCCTTCCAGATCGTAGGCCAGCCAGACGGAGTATCCCGCGCGACGCATGAGGGCGGATTCCACGAAGTCATGGGACAGGATGTCGCCGCCCAGCGGCGGCTTGCCCGGCAAGCGCGACAGGGCGCAATGCTTGATGAAGGGCTTGACCCTGATGATGGCGTTGTGGCCCCAGAATTGCGCGTCCCCAAGGAACCAGTGATGCAGTCCTGCCGCGTACATGGGCCCGTAGGCACGGTTGGCGAACTGCTGGGCGCGGGCGATGAGGGTCTCGCGCCCCGTGCACGCCGGAGCGGTTTGCAGGATGCCGACGTTCCGCCTGCGTTCCATGATGCGCACCATGCGGATGAGCGTTTCGCCGGACATGACGGAGTCGGCGTCAAAGACGATCATGTAGGTGTAATGGGCGCCGTGGCGACGGCAAAAATCGGCGACGTTGCCGCTTTTGCGCTTCAGGTTGATGCGGCGGCGGCGGTAGAAAATGTGCCCATGCGCACCAAGGTCTTCGCACAGTCTGTTCCAGGCCGCCTCTTCCTGCACCCAGCGGTCGGGATCGTTGGAGTCGCTCAGGATGTGAATGTCGAACCTGTCCGCCGCGCCGAGTCTGACCAGGGAACGCCACACGGCCTGGATGCCGGCCATGATCCGCTCCGGGTCTTCGTTGCAGACAGGGAAAAGGATGGCGGTTTTGACGTGCGCGCGGATGGGCGCGTCGAGTTCCCCGCGCGAGCGTGTCACGGCGAAGCGGTCGTCTTTCTTGAGCAGGGTCCAGAATCCGGCCAGGGCGGTCCAGAATCCGAGCGAGATCCAGATGAAGAGAACGCAGTAGACGAAAATGATGCTCGCTTCGAGGTAGGTGGTGCCACGATGCGGAAGCAGCGATCCCATGACGCTGGCGGCAACCAGGGCCGGAGTCAGGACCAGAATGAGGAGCAGGAGTCTGCGGCGGCTGGCGATCTTGCGCCAGGGTTCGTTCAAGAATTCTCGTTTCATGAATTTCCTTGATGAGGCGGCCGAACCATGGGGACAAGCATGGTCGGCAATATGAAAGTCCGGGCAATCCGTCAGGCGCGTTTTTTCAAAGGTCCTGTATGCCTGTCCCGGCGTTACGGCAGGCTTGCGTCGAGAACATGGATTCCCGCGATCAGGAGCGCGTACGTCAGCATATCGATCAGACGCGAGTTGAAAAAGTACGCGGTCATGTTCCAAAGAGGCCGGCCAAGGCGCAGGAACACGCGCACCCAGGGCCGTCTGTCCATCTCTTCGGGTTTCATGTGCATGCGTTGCACGGGAGGCCCTGGCACCACGAAAAGAGGGACCGGCTGCTCGGCAAGGAGCTCCCGCAGGATGGTCATGGCTCTGGCTTCAGCCTGCGACGGGTTGTTGCCGGGATCTTCGGCCAGCGTTGTCAGCGTTTTCAGGGCCAGCTCGTGACGGCTTCTCTCCGGCAGTGGCAGGTGCCTCAGATAGGCCGCAACCCGTCTTCCGGCTGCTTCCAGCCGGGCTTCGAGAATCGTGGCCGCCGTCTCCACTGGAGGGCTGTACAGGCCTGGGATGCAGGCATCGTGCGGCAAGGGGGGCTCCGGTTTGTTGTTTTTCATCAGAGCTTTATGGCGTAGGTCCATGTTTCGGTTAGCGGAGTTACGCCGTGTTGCAGGATTGCCCGCATTTCGATGCTTGGCCTCTTGTCCGGCAGGACCATGGAGAGCGCCGAAGCCGAGTCGGGTTCGATTTCAAATACCAGACGCCAGCTGTCGGTGACAGGATTTTTGTAAACGCGTTTTTCCAGGAGCTTGCCGCCCATGCCGACCCAGACGTTGGCGTCAAGGGCCGCGTCATCCGGGAGGTCCTCAAGCTTGCCTCCCTGGAATTCAAGCACGAACAGTCTGGAATTGGGCCTCTTGCCCTTTCCGGTGCGCGTGAAGATGACCTGCCCCTCCGGAGATGCCACGCGTTTGGGCGGCGCCCAGCGCATCCTGTAGTCAAAGGCCAGTGCTTGCCCCGGCTGCGGATTTGTTTCCGGCGTCCAGAAGGTGACGATGTTGTCATGAATCTCTTCTGGAGAAGGAATCTGCACCAGATGCAGCTTCCCGGGGCCCCAGTCGCCCTTGGGTTCGATCCAGGCGCTGGGCCTGGCCTCGTACTTGGCTTCGAGGTCGAGGTAGTTTGCGTACTCCGTGTCGCGCTGCATGAGTCCCATGCCGCGGATGTTGGGCGCGCTGAAGACGTTGACGGACAGGGACTTGGGGTTTTGCAGCGGCCGCCAGATCCATTCTCCGTTTTCAAGGGCAGCCATGAGGCCGTCGGAATCATGCACTTCGGGCCTGAAGTCGTCGCTCACGCGGGGATTGGAGTTTTCTCCGAAGATGAACATGCTGGTCAGGGGCGCGATACCGAGCTTTGTCACGGGCTCACGCAGGAAAAGAATGGACTCGACGTCGAGCACTGTTTCCGCTCCCGTGGTGGTCTCGAAACGATAGGCACCGGTTACGCTGCGTGAATCCAGCAGGGCATAGATGACGAGGGACTTGTCTTTCTTGCCCGGCTTCACGATCCAGAATTCCTTGAAAAACGGAAATTCCTCGCCCGAGGGCTCCGCCGTGTCGATGGCCAGGCCACGGGCGGACAGGCCATAGTTCTGCCCCTTGCCGACGGCCCTGAAATAGCTGGCTCCGAGAAAGACCAGGAATTCATCCAGGTAGTTCTTGGTATTGATGGCGGTGTGGACGCGAAATCCCGCGTAGCCCATTTCCGCCGGAATCTGGGTGGCGAAATCGTTTTTCCCGTAATCGAAGGCTTCGGTGTCGAAGGCCAGACGGGTGGGAACATTCTTTTCCACCACGTTGATGGCCACGGTCCGGTCGTAAAACAGGCCCGGGTGAAAAAATTGCAGTTCAAAGGGCAACTTCTCTTTTCGCCACAGGCTCTTTTCAGGGACAAAGCGGATGTCCCGCCATTGGTCGTACGAAATGGTCCTTAAAACCTGGGGCACCTGGCCTGCGTTGTCTTCATACGGTTTGCCCGCGAGTTCTTGCGCCATGGCCGCGACATCCTGCAGGCCGAAGCCGGGGGCTTGGGGCTGGGTTTGGGCCTGGGCCTGGACGGCGGAAAAGAAGAGGAAGAGTCCGGCCACAAGGCCGCACAATCCGTTATGTCTGAACATGCTTGGTTCTCCTGCTGGGAAATGTTGCCCTCGATTGGATGGGGCAATTTCGGTATTTCCACTTGTGCTTTTCGCCGACGCTCGTCAAGAGCTAAGAAATGTAGCGGCAGCCCTTGGTAACCGGGGCTTGCGCCTTTCGTTTCGCAGGCTCTGGGCCACAATGCGCGGCAATGAACCAGTAGGGAAGAAGGCAGGAGGAGTGGCCCGGCCGGAAATATGTCGGAGGGATTGCTTCCGGCCGGGCCGAGGGGTCTTATGATTGCTGTCTGCGGTGCTCGACTCGCCCCTTGGCGATGAGCTCCTCAAGGTTGAATTTTCGCACCCGGTATCCCATCTGGCGGGGTGTCAGGTTCAGTTCCCGCGCCGCCTTGTACTGAATCCAGGCGTTTCGCTTGAGGGCCGCAAGAACTTCCCTGCGTTCGGTTTCCTTGAGTGGCTGGCAAAGATTGTCTTGCTCCGGGGGAGTGAAAGTTTGGATGGGCTGTCTGGCCGGTCCGGGGCGGTGTGTTTCATGCGTGAGGAAGCTGCGTACCAGTTCGGATTCCACCGGCTTGTCGTCGGTCAGGATGACCAAGCGCTCCACAAGGTTCTCAAGTTCGCGCACGTTCCCGGGCCAGTCGTAGGCCAAAAGCAGGTCCAGGGCACCCGTGGTCAGGGTCAGGCCGCGCCCGTATTCGCGTTCCATTTCCTTTTGGAAGTGATTGAGGAGGCGCGGGATGTCTTCCTTGCGCTCTCGCACCGCCGGCACATGCACCGGAAAGACATTCAATCGGTAGTAGAGGTCTTCCCGGAAGAGGCCCTGGCCGACAAGAAGCTCCAGTTCCCGGTTGGTGGCGCTGATGATGCGCACATCCACCTTGCGCGTCTTGTTGCTGCCGATGCGTTCGAATTCGCGCTCCTGGAGCACGCGCAGCAGTTTCGATTGCAGCGTGAGGGGCAGCTCCCCGATTTCATCCAAGAATATCGTGCCCAGGTGCGCATCTTCGAAACGTCCCGGCTTGGTGCTGTTGGCCCCGGTGAAAGCTCCTCTCTCATAGCCGAAGAGTTCCGCTTCCAGCAGGTTTTCGGGGATGGCGGCGCAGTTGACCTTGATGAATGGGTGTGACTTGCGGTCGGACAGTTCATGGATGATGCGTCCGATGAGGGTCTTGCCCGTCCCCGATTCCCCGAGGAGCAGCACCGTGGCCTTGGTGATGGCGACCTTGGCCACGTATTGCTCCACCTCAAGCATGGCCTGGCTCTTGCCCACGATGTAGGGGCCGTGATTTTCCCTGGCGATCTGGTACTTGAGCGAGGTGTTTTCCTGCTTGAGCGCGGCCTCCCGTTTTTTTACTTTTTCGTTAAGACTCAGAAACTGGGAGATGAGGGTTGCTACCACGGTCAGGAATTCCGTGTCGGCATCAAGTTGCTCCTGGCCCGTGAAAACGCGGTCCACGTTCATGACCCCGATGGGGCTGCCGTGCAGCAGGATGGGCACGCCCACGAACGAGATGCGTTCGCGGCTGATGCGGCGCGTGCCCGTCTTGTCCAGAAAGAGGGGCTCAAGGGATATGTCCGGAACCACGTAGGGCTTTGCCGTGCGAAAAATGATCCCCGTGATCCCTTCGTCCATGCGATATACGCCGCGCTGTTTTTCAAGGGCCGAGAGGCCGTACGACGTGGATATGGCCAGGCGGCCCGAGAGCGGGTCGTACAGGGTGACCGTGGCCCTGCGCATGCTCATGGTGTCGGAGAGAATCTTCAGGATTGATTCCAGAGCGCTCTCCAGGTCCAGGGCCTGATCAATGACCTTGCTGATGGCCAGCAGGACGCGCAATTCGGTGGAACAGGTTGAGGTGCTCATGGCGGGTATGAAGCAACAAGGATGCCGCTTCAATCCAAGATTGCAAGGAAAATGTCCGATTGTGGACAATCGGTATTCCTGAGATATAAAAATTCAATAACTCATTAGGTTAATTTGTTTTTTAAGACAGCAAGAGAGCAGGAATTCTTCAGCGTGGATTTTTCCTGCGAAACATCGGAAGAGATTTATTTACATTAATGTAATAAGTATTTGTAAAGATGTCCGGATATCGACCTTCTTTATGCAAAATTGGTTATTTTACGAAGGATCGGAGGACGAGTTCTTCGCGTACTTTGCAGGCTCTATGTCGCGTAGCAGTGTATCGGCCATGCTGAGATCCTTTCGGGACTGGAACGCGTCCAGGCAGGCGGAAAGGTTGGCCAGGTTCGGGTGCTGTTCGGTGAAGCGCGGATTTTCACCGATGGAATCGATGGCGGTGACGACATTTTGCACGCTGATGTGGGCACTGTCGCGGGCTGGCAGGAGCAGGGCGGTGCCTTGATCTTCATCCTGAACGCGGCTCAAGAGGCGCGCCCGGATCAGCATGTCGACCATTTCCCGTGTTTCACGCGGGGAGATGGCGAGTCTCTGGGCGATCTCATCTTCGGTCATGGCGGGCTCATCACGGTGAAAGCGTTGCACCACGGCGTGGCAGATTCCAAGCGCCAGGAGCCTGGTCTGGAATGCGCTCCTGGGATGCAGACCCGATTTGGGATCGGCCACTTTCGATTGAGGAAAGGCATGGGCGATCTCGGCTCCGAAGAGGACGATGCTCCAGCTCAGCTGCAACCAGATCAAAAAGAGAGGCAGGGCTGCAAAGCTGCCGTAAATGGCGTTGTAGCTGGTCACGTAGATCTGGAACTTCACGTAGCCGACCTGCAGGAACTGGTATGCCGATCCAGCCAGAATGGCGGCCAGGAAGGCGCTGCCGAGATGGACGCGGGTGTTGGGCATGATCATGTAGACCACGCAGAACAGCAGCCAGAGCAGGATGTAGGGTGCCAGACTGAGGCCCAGGGAGATGGCCGGGGTCGCGACTTCTTCAAGACCGACCTGAGAAGAGAGGGCGGACACCTGTGAGACGATGAAGACGGTGACGCTGCCCGACATGATGAGCAGCACCGGCGCGATGATCATGATGGAGAGGTAGTCGGTGAACTTGCGCACGATGGAGCGTGAGGACACGGACCAGATCTGGTTGAAGTTGTCCTCGATCTTGCCCAGGACCTTGATCACGGACCAGAAGAGCACGATGACGCCGATTCCGGCGATGAGCCCTCCCTTGGTGTTGTCGAGCATGTTGCGGGCGAATTCGATGACCTGCTGGATCACTTCCTGCTGGGCCGCGAATTGCTTGAGCAGTTCTTTTTCAAGCAATTGCTCGAACCCGAAGCCCTTGGCCACGCCGAAAGCCATGGCCGCCAGGGGAACCAGGGAGAGGAGGGTGTAGAAGGTCAGCGCCGAGGCATGCGAGGAGCCCTGGCGGCGGTTGAAGTTGAGCACCGCAAGGGCGATGGTTCTGCCGAGGCGAACCAGAAACCAGGTGATGGCGGAATTTTCGCTTCGGGTATGCCGGTGGGGTTGAGTCAAAAACTGGACCAGTCGATCCATGAGTGTACCGCTTTCTTCCATGCTGAAATCCTGATGGTTGAGCTTGTCCGAGATTTTTTCAATTCAGTGGCCATGTTCGGGGCAAGGTGTCAACCGGGTGGCGGAAAAAAATGACGGGTAAAGAGGGGATGCGGACAAAAAAAGGCAAGGCCTCGCGCGATGCGGGGCCTTGCCTGTGAGGAAGGGGTTTAGCCGAGGATGGCTTTCAGGTCTTCGTCCGGAGTGGTCAGCGGCTTGATGTCGAAGTTGTCGACCAGCACGCCAAGGACCGTCGGGGTGATGAAGGCCGGAAGCGTGGGCCCGAGGCGGATGCCCTTGATGCCGAGGGACAGAAGGGTCAGCAGGATGGCCACGGCCTTCTGTTCGTACCAGGACAGAACCATGGACAGAGGCAGGTCGTTCACGCCGCAGCCGAAGGCGTTCGCCAGAGCGGAGGCTATCTGGATGGCCGAGTAGGCGTCGTTGCACTGGCCGATGTCCAAGAGGCGCGGAATGCCGCCGATGTCACCGAGCTTTTTGTCGAAGAAGCGGAACTTGCCGCAGGCCAGGGTCAGCACGATGCAGTCGGTGGGGACCTTTTCCACGAACTCCGTGTAGTAGTTGCGGCCGGGCTTGGCGCCGTCGCAACCGGCGACCAGGAAGAAGTGGCGGATGTCGCCGCTCTTGACCGCCGCGATGACCTTGTCGGCAACGCCGAGGACCGCATTGCGTGCAAAGCCGGTCAGCACGCTGCCCTTGTCCTCGTCGGCCGTGAAGCCGGGCATTTCAAGAGCCTTCTCGATGACCTTGGAGAAATCCTTGCCGACGTGGGTCACGCCGGGCCAGCCCACCAGGCCGGTGGTGAAGATGTTGCCCTTGTAGGACTCGACCGGCTTCTGGATGCAGTTGGTGGTCATCAGGATCGAGCCGGGGAATTCGGAGAACTCCTTCTGCTGGTTCTGCCAGGCCGTGCCGTAGTGACCGTGGAAATGCGGGTGCTTTTTGAGCTCCGGGTATCCGTGGCAGGGCAGCATTTCGCCGTGGGTGTAGATGTTGATGCCCTTGCCTGCGGTCTGTTCCAGCAGCATGCCGAGATCCTTCAGGTCGTGGCCGGAGACCAGAATGGCCTTGCCTTGCCTTGCTCCAAGCGGGACTTCGGTCGGGACCGGGTGGCCGTAGGAGCCGGTGTTGGCGGCGTCGAGAAGTTCCATGGCCTTCAGGTTGATCTGGCCGCATTCCAGGCACAGTCCGACCAGCTCGTCCACGCCCAGGCTTTCCAGGCTCTTGACCAGGGCGCGCTGCACGAATTCGTACACGCTCTCGTCTTCCTGTCCGAGAATGGCGGCATGATCCGCGTAGGCGGCCACGCCCTTGAGGCCGTAGATGAGGATCTGCTTGAGGGAGCGCAGGTCTTCGTGTGCTTCCAGTGCTTCGGAGATGCCATGCTGTTCACCCTGCGCGACCAGGCCTTCCAGGGTCGCGGCCGGGGTGAAGGTGGCGGCGGGGCTGTCCACGGTCACGCCGGTCCTGGCCTTGATGGCTTCACGGTGGGCGACGGCTTCATTTATGAGGACCTGGAAACGGGCCGGATCGAAGTCCACGTTGGTCAGGGTCGAGAAGACGCCTTCGTTGATGAAGCGGTTCACGGCCGCATCGGATACGCCCTTGGCCCTGGCCTGTTCGGTAATCTGGGAGAGTCCCTGAAGAGCGAAAATGAGAAGATCCTGCAAGGCCGCGACTTCGGGCTGCTTGCCGCAAACGCCGACCTTGGTGCATCCGGTTCCTTTGGCGGTCTGTTCACACTGGTTGCAAAACATGAGGGGTAGCCTCCATTGTTGGGTGTTGTTGTCGTTTCCGTTGAGAAGGGGTTTAAAGGGAAGCGGGCGTGCGAGCTTTGATTCAGATCAAAAAAACGAGACTTTTACCGGGCGTGACGACCGCCGCCTTTGTGAACGATTGCTCTATCTTGACAAAGGCGTCACGCCGGAGGAGACGATGCGGATACGGTCATAAACGATAATGGAGTGCCCATGGACCCGATGAATTTCAATTTTCTGTGTTCCGAACCGGCCGCGCCCGTTGGTCGCAGCGTCGGAATCATCGGCGCGGGCCCCTCCGGTCTGGCCGCCACGGGCTACCTGTCCTGCCTGGGCTACCAGGTCGAGGTTTACGACAAACTGCCAAAGCCCGGCGGGCTCATGCTTTTCGGCATCCCCGGCCACCGCATCCCCAAGGAGCGCATTGATCTCGGAGCGCGCAACCTTGAGAGAAAGGCCGGCGTCATCTTCCATACCCACACCAAGATCTGCTGCAGCGGACCTCTGCATGACGAGGAGGGGGATCATTTCTGCCGCGAGATCCTGGGTTTCGGGGACATGGTCAAAAAGCACGACGCCATCATGATCTGCACCGGCTCCTGGCGCTCGCGCAAACTGGGCATCCCCGGCGAGACCTTGCCCGGAGTCTTTTCGGGCCTTGAATTTCTGTTTCCCATCCGCGCCGTCAAATACAGTGCGCCCAATGTGAAGCTGCCGGACGTGGCGGGCAAGACCGTGGCCGTCATCGGTGCCGGGCATTCGGCCGTTGATGTGGCGCACAGTGCGGTTCATCTTGGCGCGGCCAAGGTGTACCACATCTACCGGCGCACGAGTCGTGAAGCGCCGTGCGGAGCTTTCGAGATTGAGCAGCTGCGCAAGATGGGCGTGGAGTGGCTGGACCGCACCACGCCGCTTCGGGTCCTGGGCGGTGGCAAGGTCGAGGGCTTGGAAATTTCCCGGCCCGGAGCGGGCGAGGCGGAGGTCTCGGTCCTGCCCGTGGATCTGGTGGTCGCCGCCATCGGCGAGACGGCCACGCCGCCTTTTGCCAAGGAGCTGGGCCTTGAAAACGTGCGCAAGGGCGAGGTGCGCTGGCTGCACATGACCGCCATCGAGAACGTGTTCGTGGCCGGCGACGCCCTGAGCGGTCCGAGCAAGATCGGCAAGGCGGTTTACAGCGGACTGCGCGCGGCCCGCTCCCTGGCCAACTGGCTGGACCTCAAGGCCCAGGACAGGCTCGACGCCTACGACTACAACGACCTCGTGACCAACGAAGCGGGATTCAGGAGCTGACATGAGCGGGCAGAAGACACTTTATATCGACTACAGCCTGTGCATCGGCTGCGAAACCTGCGAATATGTATGCCGCTTCACCAACGACACCTCGCGCATTCACATGACCCGCACCATCGACGGGGTCATGGTGCCGCTTTACTGCCAGCATTGCGAAAACCCCAAGTGCGCCAATGCCTGTCCGCGCGGGGCGCTGAAGCGGGACAAGGACGGCGCGATCATCCTGCAATCCATGCTTTGCCGGGGCTGTCAGACCAAGAACTGTATCCTGGCCTGTCCGCACAGCGCCATGTTCGAGACCGATCGCGGGGTCATGGTCGCCAAGTGCGACATGTGCGCCCAGCGCCGTCAGGTCGGCATGGGCCCGGCCTGCGTCGAGATGTGCCCGTGCGCGGCCATCCGCTACGTGGATCGCGACGAGATACCGGCCCTGGAGACGGAGAAGTCCAAACTGGCGCACCAGAAGGTCCTTGATCATTTGAAGCTGCCGGGAAAAGAATGAAACAAGCCCCCTGCTCGGCGCGGGGCCTGGAAGAGACAGAGGCTGGAAGAGATTCCGGCCTTTGTCGTTTTTATGAGTGTTCCCGTGATGACATCACGTGGCCGTGTCGTGGGGAGGCGTTGTTTTGAATGAGGCATTCATTTTGCTAAAGCCCGCCGTTGATCAATCTATTCCATGACTTCCAGAACTATTCGGCAATTTTTTGCACAGCCGTTTCTGCACAATTGTCCAAGTGCAATGCACTTGACCATGCGGCCTTTTCGGGATTCAGGACCGGGTCGCAACATTTCATGATTTTTACGAGGTATCCCGTGCGTTTCTCCCTGCCGTCACCCGCGTTGTTCCAACGCCTGATCCAATCGGCATTTCTGATTTTTTGTCTCTACTCAGGCTGGAGATTTCATGGCTTCGTGCTGTGGATGACAGGGCAGAGTGAAATTCAGGTGCCCAGGCCGCCGTCTGTCGAAGCCTTCTTGCCCATCGCGGCGCTGATGGGGCTGCGCCGTTTGATCGAAAGCGGGTTGTGGGACGTGGTCCATCCGGCGGGACTGGCCATTTTTCTTGCGGCCCTGGGCATGGCACTGCTCCTGCGCAAGGGCTTTTGTGGCTACATCTGCCCGGTGGGACTTGTGTCCGGCCTGCTCAACCGTCTGGGCAGGGCGCTGAAATTGTCCAGGGTGCCCGGCCGAGGGATCGACATCCTGCTGTCCGCGCCCAAATATGTGCTGTTGGCTTTCTTTCTGTACACGGTTTTCGTGGGCATGGATTTGCGGGCCGTGGAGCAGTTCGCGTCGAGCCCGTACAACTTTGTGGTCGATGCGCGCATGCTGGGCTTTTTTCTGGAGCCGTCGGCGCTGACCCTCATGATCCTGGCCGGACTGGCCGCGCTTGGAGTATTTCTGCGCAGCGCATGGTGCCGCTATCTCTGCCCCTATGGCGCACTGCTCGGCCTGCTGAGCTGGATCGGTCCCGTGCGCATCCGCCGCGACAAGGACGCCTGTGTCCAGTGCGGCCGGTGCAGCGCCTCATGTCCCGGCGGCATTGCGGTGCATCTGAAGGCGGACGTGCGCAGTCCGGAATGCGTGGGCTGCATGCGTTGCCAATCCGTATGTCCGGTGCCAGGATGCGTGACGCTGCGAGCCGGGGGCAGGGAAGTGCCGTTCTGGAGCATTGGATTTGGATGTGTGCTTCTGCTGCTTGCGGCCTGGCTCCTGGCCGACTCCCAGGACCTTTGGCATCAGAATCTGCCCGAAGACATGCTGCGCATGCTGTATCGCCAGGCGTTCTGAAAAAATGCCGTTTAGCCCTTCATCCCTTTTTTCACCGATTTTACGAGTTTTCCAAAGGACTTGTCTTTCTTTCGCTTGTCCAGCGAAGACATCTCAAAGTATTCCGCTTCCTTTTTGAGCTTGAGGTAATTGGCATAGCGCTCTTCCTGCAAGTCTCCGCGCTGAATGGCAGCGCGGACGGCGCAGCCGGGCTCGTGCCGGTGCGTACAGTCCGCGTACCGGCAGGCAGAGGTCAGGGCAGCCATCTCCCCGAATCCCGCGTCGATGCCGTCTCCGGTCCCGAGGACGCCCAGTTCGCGCATGCCGGGCGTGTCGATCAGCATGGCCCCGCTGTCGAGCAGGATTAGCTGGCGGCGGGTGGTGGTATGGACGCCCTCGCCCGAGTCGCTGACGGTCCGGGTCACGAAGGCGTCCCGGCCCAGGAGGCGGTTGACGATCGTCGTCTTGCCCACGCCGGAGGAGCCGAGCAGGCAGCAGGTTTTTCCCGGCTCCATGGCCGCGCGCAGTTCCTCGTACCCGGCGCCGGTCACGCTGCTGACCTCCATGACCCGGGCTGTGGTCACGTCGGCCACGAGGGCGCGCTTGCGCTGCAGTTCCTCCGGGCCGGGCAGGTCCGTCTTGGTCAGCAGGACGACCGGTTTGACCCCGCCGTCGGCGGCCATGACCAGGTAGCGTTCCAGGCGGTTGGCGTTGAAGTCGAAATGGCAGGCCTGGATGATGAAGGCAGTATCCACGTTGGCCGCGATCATCTGCTCCGCGGCGCCCTCGCCCGCAGCCCTGCGCCGCAGGAAGGTCCTGCGCGGCAGAACTTGGTGGATGATGGCCGCCCGGCCGTGGTCGTAACACTGCACCGCCACCCAGTCCCCGACGCAGGGCAGGTCCACCGCCCGTTCGGTATGGAACGAGAGCTTTCCGCTCAGCTCCGCCGGAATCTCGTCCGACGCGTGGCGGACGCGGCAGGAGCCACGGTCAACGGCGCAGACGCGGGCCAGGGTGAGGCCATCCACGTCGTTGGCCCGGGCCGCGAACCAGGGGTCGAAACCAAGTTGGCTCAGGTTCATGTCCGGTCTCACCAGGCTAACTTTTCGCCGATAAGCCCGTGGGTGGCGAAATACCTGCCGCCCTCCATGTCCATCATGACCACGTCGGTCTTGGCGTGTTCATTGTCGCTCTCAAGCCATTCGTTCCAGGCCTGCTCGTGGCACCGCATGTCGAAGGCGTGCCGGACGGTCAGACCCGTGCATTGCAGCCACAGCTCCCTCCACCATGACAGGGTGCAGAAGTTCATGCCGTCCACCCAGTAGGGGCGCAGGTCGTCCGGGATGCGCTCGAAGGGCCGCCGCAAGCCGGGGATGCCGACCACGAGAAATCCGCCGGGTCTGAGCAGCGGGAGCAGGTGCGCGCTCAGATAGGCCGAGTCCGCAGCGAAGTAGTGCCAGGCGTCGATGCTGACCACGGCGTCGAAGGACTCCGGCTCGAAGGGCAGGGCGCGGGCCTCGCAGTGCACGGCCGTGACGCGGTCCGCCAGACCCGCCTCGGCGAAGCGCCGGGCGTTGTCCTCGGCTGGGATCCACAGGTCGGCGGCGGTCACGGTGCAGCCGTAGCCCTTGGCCAGGGCCATGGAGGTCAGCCCCATGCCGCAGCCCAGGTCGAGCACGCGGGCCCCGGGCGGTAGATCGACGCGGGCGAGCAACTCGTCCAGGATGCGCAGGCAGCTCGGCCCCATCATGGTCTGGAGCTGATATTCGCGGGTAAAGAGTGTGGTCGAGTCAAGGGTCATGTCTGTTTCTCCGTGTTTGTTTCGTGAGCCAGTACACGGATTCGAGGTGTCCGTCCCGCCCCGGGACGGCTGTGAAACGAAAAAGCGCCACGGGACTGGCCCATGGCGCTGTGTTCACCTTCCGGCGGTTGGTGCGCGGAGTATTTTGGCGATGGTCTTGGGCGAGAGGTAGAACTGCTCGGCCAGTTCCCGCACGCCCATGCCCCGGTCGTGCCGGGCGTGGATCTCGCGGTTTCTGGCTCTGATGTTCGCGCGCGTCTGCGTGCGCTCCCCCCAGGCCTGCCTGCGGTCATCCCGGCGCGGGATGTACACGCACTGGCCATCGATATACTTCTGCACTGCCTCCAGAACGGTTCTCGGCAAGACTTCCGTGGCGTTGGTGTAGCCCATGATGCTCCTCCTCGTGATGTATCAATTGAGGACGGGGCAGGGGCCACGGACCCGGTCAGATCACCGGGCGTCGCCCCTGCGGAGCGTGCCGACAAAATCCAGTACTGCGCTGAACATCCAGACTCCGGGGTTGAGGGTTGTTGATGGGGTCTTGTGCTTGAGGCCGGACTTGGCATAGCTCGGGAAGGGAAAGTTGTCACCTCTTGGCGGTGAGGCTCCGTGGTGGGTTGATAAGAGACAAAATAGAGTCTCTTTTTTTCAGAAAATGCCTCGAAAAGACATTATTTTATCTCATGAATGATGTCCTTGTTTTTTAATCGAGACAACCTGTCTCTTGAAAACGTTCGAATTTCGCCATGACTGTATCATGTTCAAGGGGCGCGGCCGAAGATTCGGCCGCGCCCCTTGATGTGGTGTGGAGGACGGGCGGGCGCCAGCTATTTGCCCAGCGTGCCCATGATGCCGCGTACGGCCGCGGGCAGATCGGCAGGGAGGACGACGACCTTGGAGTTGTTGTTCTCGGCCATCTTGCGCATGGCGTCCACGTAGCGTTGGCCAAGCAGGAAGACCAGCGGCAGTTCGCCGCCCTTTGTCGCTTCGGCGACCTTGGCGATGGCTTCCCGGTCGGCTTCGGCCAGCACGACCTTGGCTTCGGCGTCGCGGCGTGATGCTTCCAGGCGGCCGTCGGCCTGCAGAATGGCCGCCGATTTGTCGCCCTCGGCCCTGGTCACGGTGGCGCGTCTGGCGCGCTCGGCGGCGGCCTGTTCTTCCATGGCATGCTGCATGGTGTCCGACGGGTTGATATCCTGAATTTCCACGGTCTTGAGCATGATGCCCCAGTCCGAGATGTCATCGGAGATGGTTTCCTTGAGTCTGGCCTTGATCCTGTCCCGGGAGGACAGGGCGTCGTCCAGGTCCATCTCGCCGACGATGGATCTGAGCGAGGTCTGGACCAGGGTCTGGATGGCCATGCGGTAGTCTTCGACGCCGTACACGGCCTTTTCCGGGGACACGATGTTGATGTAGGCCACGGCGTTGGTGATGATGACCGCGTTGTCGCGGGTGATGACCTCCTGGGAGGGGATGTCCATGACGATATCTTTGGTGGTCACCTTGTAGGCCACTGTGTCCATGTAAGGAATGATGATGTTCAGGCCCGGGGCCAGGGTGCTGTGGTACTTGCCCAGGCGCTGGATCACGAACTTGAAGCCCTGGGGCACGATGCGCACCCCCATGCTGATGGTGATGATGACCAAGAGAAGCAGGAATGCGACGACGATAAGTCCTGGACTGAACATGGGGATCTCCTAGAGGGATTGTTTGTTGGTTTTCGGGGCGACCACAAGCGTGTTGCCCGATACGTCGCGGATCTGGACACGGTCTCCCAGCTGCACGGGTTCGTCACAGATGAAAGACCACTCGTCGTCCCCGAGCAGGGGTTTGGAGAAGCGCACGACACCGCGTCTGTCGCCCTCGGGTGTGCGGATGACCTGGCCGGTTTCGCCCAGGAGCGCCTCCCGGGACATGCCGGCGCGGGTCTTGTCGACCATGCGCGGTTTCATGACCAGAAACCAGAACGCGGTCAGAAGCGCTGAGAATACGGTCCAGAGCAAAAGCTGTAAGGTCAGGCTCAGGGCCGGGACAAGCCAGATCAGACCGCCCACTGCCAGTGCGCCCAGCCCGAACCAGAAAATGGTGAAGCTTGGGATGAACAGTTCCGCGATGATCAGGATCATCCCGAATACAAGCCAGTGCCAATATTGAAGTTCCATGAATGCTCCTGAAAAAAGTGATTCGTTTTGGCGCTGCACATTGCTAGCAGGGTCCTGTTCGTAAAGCCAGCGCCGGGTTCAGGCGGATGGCGGCGCGAGACGGCGGATAGGCGGATTTTTTCGAGGCTCGATTCCTCGCGCGCCTTTCTCGGGGGCAGGTTTGGCTGTTCGCCGGTTGGGGCGGGTCCAGCGCTGACCTGAGAAATCAGTATTTTTCGGTGAGCATTGTCCCTGGAAATACCTATCTTCCGTTAGATCATTATAAACTTCTCAGTGTATTTAATGATCTGATTCCTTCTCATATGCTGAAAGTTCAAATCAGGCTTGAGGAGGAAGTAGTGATGATAGATTTCACGACGCGTATTCTCAATTGCATCCCATCCCGAAATACCGAGTCCGACTGGACCTTTGAAGACGCGGAGGACGCGGCCCTGCTCGATATGGCACCCACGGTTCCAACTGCCAAGGATCTGCGTGAAGACTGGTGGGAAGTGGATGATCAGGGAGAGACGGGTTCTTGCGTGGGATGGGCCACGGCCAATTCGGTGCTGCGCTGGCACTATGTGAAGTCGGGCTTGCTGCCAGCGTTCGAAAGGCTGTCTGCACGGTATGTCTGGATGGCATCCAAGGAGACGGACATGTACACGTCATATCCCACGACCTTCATCGAGAACGCCGGGAGCAGTATCAAGGTGGCTCTTGATATCGCCAGGAAATTCGGCGTTGTGCCTGAGTCCGTGTTGCCGTTCCGGCACGGTAGTCTCTATTCCGGCAGGCCGAATTCCTTTTACGCCCTGGCCGCCCGGTTCAAGATCTCCGGCTATTTTTCCCTGGGAGTGGATCTGGCCCGGTGGCGTGAATGGCTGGCCTTCAACGGTCCCATTCTCACGCGGCTCGACGTCGATGACACGTGGTATGGGGCCTCGGCCAGCTCAGGCGTGCTTGAATCCTACAAAAAGGAGAGCGCCAGAGGGGGGCACGCGGTGGCCGTGGTTGGGTACGACAGTGACGGTTTCATTGTGCGCAACAGCTGGGGAGAGAAGTGGGGTGACGCCGGATTCGCCCATGCCCGTGACGCCTACGCCGTGGCCGCTTTTACCGAAGCCTATGGCGTGGTGATGTGATGCATGTTTTGGCCAGGAGGGGAAAAACATGATCCCGGGTCCCGACGCCGCCTATGATCGCCTGCTGGATGTCCTGGGGGCCCTGTTTCTGCTGGTCGTGTTGGCCATGCTGCTGGAGCGGGCCCTGGCTCTGGTCTTCGAGTATCACTGGTTTCGAAGACTTTCCGCCCGGGTTCCCGGGCTCAAGACTCCCATCGCGCTGCTGGTGTGCTGGTTCACCTGCCAACATATCCGGTTTGACATTCTGGCCCAACTGTTTTCGAACGCGCCGGGAGATTCCCCCGCAACCGAAATCGGGGTGCTGATCACTTCGGCCGTGGTTGCGGGGGGCAGCGCCGCAGCGATTACCCTGTTCCAGGGGGTGCTGCATTTTGGCCGGGATGCACGCCTGGGCCTGATGGAGGCCAACAGGGCCGCCATAGAGGCGAAGACGGCGGAGGCCAGACTGCGTGTGAACAGGGCTGAAGCGGCCAGTTTCAGGGACTCGACGACCGGCTTCCGCGCCCAAGGCGCGGACGATGCCTGAACTCTGATGCCCGCAAGACATCGCGCGATGCCTCGACAAGTATGTTCCCAACATCCTGACGATTCTGCTTCGAGGAACTGCCCTTGAAGAGATTGCCGCGTCCATTTTGCCAGGTTCGATTATTCCGTGACATTCCAGCCGGTTTTGATTTCCCATGGCGCTTGTTTGTGAAATGGCGCTCAAGTAGGTCTTCACCATATTGACAATCGATGGTCTTTTCGCATAGCCGTTTCGCAGCTTCACGAATAGGTTCTCTCAGCGGAACGAGTTGTTCATTATTTCGGTATTCCCAATCGTTCAGCGAATTTTCATCGTCAACCGGAATCATCCATGGCAGGCAAGGACAACAGTTCCGAAACATTGGCCAAAGGCCTCTGGATTCTTGATATTTTCGGCGATGACGACGTCGGTTACACTCTCGCCCAGATTTCCCGCCGCACAGGCATCAACAAGACCTCCATATACAGATACGTGAACACCTTTTGCGACCTCGGCTTCCTGAAGCGCGATGGCCGCACCGGCCTTTACAGGTTGGGGGTGCGCATGCTGGCCCTGGCCCACGCCATGCTCGAAAAAAGCGAGCTGGAGCGTGCCGTCAAGACCCAGGTCGATGCCGCCCATGAGCGCCACGGCGTGCATATTGACGTCGGTCTTTTGTCCGGGGACTCCATCTACTTGATCTATCGCCGCGAATCCCAGGACACCAAGGCCTTCCGGTCGTTCAGCTATGGCTCCGAGCCCTACTATCTGGCCGCCGGCAAGGCGGCCATGGCCTTCATGAGCGATGAAGAGCTTGAAGCCTTTGTATCGCGTCTGGATCTGACTCCCAAAACCGACAAGACGATCACTTCCGCGCCCGAACTGCTGGCGGATCTGCGTCAGTCCGTCGATCGCGGCTACACCCGCAACCGCGAAGAGTTCGTGCCCGGACTCATCGCCATCGGCGCGCCCCTGTATAGCCTGCGCACGGGCAAGGTCGTCGGCGGGGTAAGCTTTGATTCCTCCACGGACCGCTTCTCCATGGAGGAGTTTGAAAGCCGTTTCGCCGGGTATCTGGTGGAGCTGGCCAAGAAAATTTCCGCGGTGGTGTCCTGGTAAATCCGGGAACATCGCTGCCCCGGAGCCCACATGGGCTCCACCCTGGACGAGGATAAAGGGAAGCCGGAAGCGCTGGGTTTCCGGGTTCATGGCAGGCTTCGACGAGTTTTCGCGAAGCCAAACGGCAGCCGGTGATGAGTGGCGCATCGCGTGACGTCATCTATCGGAATTCAACGTTCACCTTGGAGGAGTTTTTGATGAAACGACTAGGAGTCCTGTGCATGGTTTTGGCCATGATTTGCGGCTTCGCCGGCATGTCTGTGGCAGCCGACGACACTGTGAAAATTGGCGTGTTTCTGCCCCTGACCGGCCAGAATGCCTTTGGCGGCCAGCTGGAATTGGAAGGCGTGCAGATGGCCTACAAGGAAATGGGCGAGATTCTCGGCAAGAAGGTCGAGCTGTTCGTGGTTGACAACAAGTCCGATAAGGTCGAGTCCGCCAACGCGGTCAAGCGCCTGATCGAAAAGGAAAAAGTTCAGGCCATCATCGGCACCTACGGTTCTTCCCTGGCCATGGCCGGTGGTGAAGTTTCCGAAAAGGCCGGTATTCCGCAGGTCGGCACCAGCTGCACCAACCCGCTCGTCACCCAGGGCAAGAAGTACATCTTCCGCGTGTGCTTCATCGATCCCTTCCAGGGCGCCGGCGCAGCCACCTATGCCTACCGCGATCTGGGCCTGAAAAAGGCCGCCCTGCTGATCGACGTGGCCAACGACTACTCCGTGGGTCTGGCCAGCTTCTTCAAGAAGTCTTTCTCCAAGCTCGGCGGCGAAGTCGTCGCAACCCTGAACTACCAGTCCGGCGACCAGGATTTCACCGCGCAGTTGCAGGAAATCATGAGCAAGCAGCCTGACGTGCTCTTCATTCCTTCCTACTTTTCCGAAGGCGCCATCATCATGAAGCAGGTCCAGGAACTGGGCGGAACCTTCAGGATCATGGGCGGCGACGCCATGGACAACCCGGAGATCACCGCCATCGGCGGCAGCGCCGTGGAAGGTTTCATGCACACCACCTTCCCTTACGATCCGTCCATGCCCGACATGAACCCCGTGGCCCGCAAGTTCACCGACGAGTGGATCAAGATCAATCCCGACAAGGATCCCAACGTCAACGCCGCCCTGGGCTATGACGCCTACATGATCATCATGGACGCCATCACCCGCGCCGGTTCCGCCGAACCCCAGGCCATCACCGACGCCCTGGCCGCGACCAAGGGCTTTGTCGGCGTGACGGGCACCACGACCATCAACGAGACCCACGACGCTGAAAAGCCCGTTGGCCTGGTCATGATCAAGGACGGCAAGAAGACGTACGTCGGTGCCATCACTCCCGAACTCTAATTCTCTGAATGAGCGCTTTTTTGGCGTGAGCGGCAGGGGGAAACCCCTGCCGCCGTATTCAGACAAGGATCGTCCATGAATCTGGCAACATTCATCCAGCACTTCCTGAACAGCCTGACCCTGGGCAGCCTCTATGCGCTTATCGCCATCGGCTACACCATGGTCTACGGCATTTTGCGTTTGATCAACTTCGCGCACAGCGAAATTTTCATGCTCGGCGCCTACTTCGTTTTCTGGGGCATCACCCTTTTTCACATGCCCTGGGCCGTGGCCATGGTCGCGTCCATCATTTTTGTCGCGGGGATAGGCATCCTGGTCGATCGCATCGCCTACCGCCCCCTGCGCGACGCGCCCCGCATTTCGGCTCTGATCAGCGCCATCGGCGTCTCCTTTTTCCTGCAGAACGTGGCCATCGTCTTTTTTCAGGCCATCCCGCGTCAGGTGTACCGCCCTCTGTGGCTGGAAACGCCCATGCTCTGGGGTGACGTGCGCGTCCTGCCTTTGACCCTTTTCGTGCCGGTGCTGTCGTTCTTACTGATGATGGGCCTAGTCTACATCGTCTACCACACCAAGTCAGGCCTTGGCATGCGGGCCATCAGCAAAGATATCGAGACCAGCTATCTCATGGGCGTGCCCGTGAACAAGGTCATCGCATTGACATTCGGCATCGGGTCGGCCCTGGCCGCAGCCAGCGGCATCATGTGGGCCCTGCGCTATCCCCAGCTCCAGCCCATCATGGGCACGATCCCCGGCTTCAAGGCCTTTATCGCGGCTGTTTTCGGCGGCATCGGTTCTATCCAGGGCGCCGTAATCGGCGGTCTGGCTCTGGGTTTCATTGAAATCATGACCGTGGCATTTTTTCCGGATCTGGCAGGATACCGCGATGCATTCGCTTTCATCCTGTTGATCGGCATCCTGCTGGTCAAACCGACCGGTATCATGGGCGTCAAGACGGAGGACAAGGTCTGATGAACCGCAGTACAACCATTTTTCTCAACTTCGTTCTGGTGGCCTGTCTGGGCCTTTTTCTGTGGTGGGCCGAGGGCAATCTCGACGGCTACAAGATTCAGATCCTGAATCTCATCGCCGTGAACATCATCCTGGCTCTGTCGCTCAACCTCATCTACGGCTTTACCGGCATGTTCAGCCTGGGACACGCGGGCTTCATGGCCATCGGCGCCTATGTCTGCTCCATCCTGATCATGACCCCCGACCAGAAGATCACGCTCTTCATCCTGGAGGAAGCATATCCCTGGGTGCAGAATGCCCATGCGCCATTCTTGGTGGCCGTGATCGCGGGTGGTCTGGTGGCTGCCCTCTTCGGACTCGTCATCGGCACGCCTCTGCTGCGCTTGGGAGACGACTATCTGGGCATCGCCACTCTCGGCTTCGCGGAGATCGTGCGTGTCATCGCCAACAACATCCCCCGCGTGACCAACGGCGCTCTTGGCTTCAAGGGCATCCCGGATCATGCGAACCTGTGGTGGAACTATGGCTGGTGCCTGCTGACCCTGTATTTCGTGATCCGGATTCTCGGCAGCAACACGGGCAATGTCTTCAAGGCCATTCGCGACGACGAGACCGCGGCCAAGGCCATGGGCGTCGATGTCTTTCGCGTCAAGCTCCTGTCCTTTATCTTCGGCGCTTTCTTCGCCGGTGTCGGCGGGGCGCTTCTGGGCAGCCTGCTGACCACCATCGATCCCAAGATGTTTCTTTTCACCCTGACCTTCAACGTGCTCATGATCGTTGTCACCGGCGGACTCGGCTCCATCACCGGTTCCATCATTGCCGGAGTGGGCATCACCGTGGTGCTTGAATGGCTCAGGTTCGTGGAAAATCCCATCACCATTGGCGACTGGAGCATGGCCGGCATTCCGGGCATGCGCATGGTGGTCTTTTCCCTGGTGCTCATCCTGGTCATTCTCTTCAGGCGCGAGGGCATCATGGGCATGCGTGAAATCACCTGGGACGGCGTGGCCAGGTTCATGAAGCGAGGTAAGGCATGAGCATGATTCTTGAGACAAAAAATCTGACCATGCGCTTCGGAGGCCTGGTCGCCGTCTCCGACTTCACCGCGAGCGTGCCCCAGGGCAGCATCACGGGGCTGATCGGTCCCAACGGCGCGGGCAAGACCACCTGCTTCAACATGGTCACGGGTTTTTATCGTCCCTCCGAGGGCCAGGTCTTCTTCGAGGGCAAAGAACTCACCGGCAAGAACCCGCATCAGGTCTGCCGGGCGGGCATTGCCCGCACCTTTCAGAACATCCGTCTTTTCGGCAACGAGACTGCCCTGGAAAACGTCATGATCGGCAGCTTCGTGCGTCAGCGCACAGGCTGGTTCCAATCCGTACTCATGACTCCGGCATCGCTTCGGGAGGAAAAGGAGATCCGCAAGAAATCCATGGAACTTCTCGAAGTCGTCGGGTTGGGGGACATTGCCGCTGAAAAGGCCAACAGCCTGCCCTATGGTGCGCAGCGACGCCTTGAGATCGCCCGCGCCCTGGCCACCGGGCCTCGTTTCCTGCTGCTCGACGAGCCTGCGGCGGGCATGAACCCCCAGGAGTCCATGGAACTCATGGATTTCATCCGCACCATCCGGACCCGCTTCGACCTGACCATCCTGCTCATTGAGCACGACATGAAAGTGGTCATGGGTGTGTGCGAGCACATGTGGGTTCTGGACTACGGTGTGACCATCGCCGAGGGCGGTCCGGAATCCATCCAGTCCAATCCCAAGGTCATTGAAGCCTATCTGGGTGAGGAGTACGTGAAATATGCTTAAGATCAGTGACTTGCATGTATATTACGGGGGTATTCATGCCCTCAAGGGCATCTCTCTCGATGTGCCCACGGGCCAGATCGTGACCCTCATCGGAGCCAATGGCGCGGGCAAGAGCAGTACGCTTCGGGCCATTTCGGGGCTGATCAAGAACAAGAAGGGCACCATCACCTACAACGATCGCGACATCACCACCCTTGATCCGGTGGAGATCGTCAAGGGCGGGATCGTCATGTCTCCGGAAGGGCGGCGTATTTTCCCGCACCTCTCGGTGACCGAGAACCTGTATCTGGGGGCCTACAGCCGCAGCGACAAGGACGGGATCGAGCGGGACAAGGAGTGGGTCTTCGACCTCTTCCCGCGTATGCGTGAGCGCCAGAACCAGAAGGGCGGGACCCTGTCCGGCGGCGAACAGCAGATGCTGGCCGTGGGCAGGGCGCTGATGAGCGCTCCCGACGTGGTCATGCTCGATGAGCCTTCTCTGGGCCTGGCTCCGCTCCTGGTCAAGGATGTCTTCGAGATCATCAAGATCATCAACGCACAGGGCAAGACCGTCGTTCTGGTCGAACAGAACGCTTTCGCGGCCCTCAAGGTGGCCCATTACGCCTATGTGCTCGAAACCGGCGCCATTGTCCTGCAGGGGTCCGGCGAGGAGCTGCTCAATGACGATCGCGTTATCCAGGCCTATCTGGGCGGGTGACATCGATGCCGCGTGCGGCGGCGATGGTCCATAGGGGCGCCCATGAGCGCGCCTTGCCTTCGACGCCAAACCAAACCCTCCCTCTCTTTTGAGTCGGAGGGTTTTCTCATCTTCAGTCGTGTGTCGGTTTGAACCATTCTGGGTCATGTCTATCGAACCAAACCCCGGTGAATCCTGGTTTCCTGCGTGGTCAAATTGGACTTCTCATGACGGGCGCAACCGGGTATGGTGCAACTCTGATGCATTTTCAGGCAAAGGCTTGCCTGCCGGAAGGATGATCCATCCGATGATCGAGGCGACCGCGACACATCCATCGTTCCGGTCCGCATTATCACGAATGTAACGGGAGACAATGGTATGTTTAAAATAGTCAAACGCGAGGAAATGGCCGGGGGCACGGTCATCCTGAATGAGATAGATGCGCCGCGCATTGCCGCCAAGGCTCGACCGGGCCAGTTCCTTATCTTGAAAGCCAACGAGGACGGCGAACGCATTCCGCTGACCATGGCCGAGACCGATCCGGTCAAGGGCACTGTCACGGTCATCTACATGGTGGTCGGCAAGAGCACAGAGCTTTTTTCTCGGCTTCAGGTCGGGGATGCCTTCCAGAACGTCATCGGGCCCCTGGGGCAGCCGACGCACATTGAGGCCGGCAAGAACGTCGTCTGCGTCGGCGGCGGGACAGGGGTGGCGGTGCTGCACCCCATCGCGCGCGGCATGAAGGACGCAGGCTGCAAGGTGACTTCCATCATCGGGGCCCGCAACAAGGATCTATTGATCCTGGAAGACAAGATGCGGCTGGCCTCCCATGACCTGCACGTCTGCACCGACGACGGCAGCCACGGACGCAAGGGCTTCGTGACCGAAGTGTTGCGGGAACTTCTGGAGCAGGGCGGGATCGATCAGGTGGTGGCCATCGGCCCCGTGCCGATGATGAAGTTCGTCTCGCTTCTGACCAAGGAATTCGGGGTCCCGACCATGGTCAGCCTCAACCCGATCATGATCGATGGCACCGGCATGTGCGGCGGGTGCCGGGTTTCCGTCGGTGGGGAGACAAAGTTCGGTTGCGTGGACGGCCCGGAGTTCGATGGCCACAAGGTGGATTTCGATGAGCTGATTTTGCGTCTGCAGGCCTACACGGAACAGGAGAAGCTCAGTCTGCATAAGTGCAAATGCGAAGGAGAGCGGTAGATGGAGGGTACGAACAAGAAATCACGTCTGGCCATGCCGGAGCAGGAGCCCAAGGTTCGGGCCAAAAATTTTGAGGAAGTGCCCCTGGGTTACACCCCGGAAATGGCCATCGCCGAAGCGAGTCGCTGCCTGCAGTGCAAGAACCCGCTCTGCGTTCAGGGATGCCCCGTGGGTGTCGACATTCCCGCTTTCATAAAACACATCGCCGACGGGAAGTTCGATCTGGCCATTGGCAAGATCTGGGAGCGCAACAGCCTCCCGGCAGTCTGCGGCCGGGTCTGCCCGCAGGAGATCCAGTGCGAGGGCAACTGCATCCTGGGCCGCAAGGGTGAGGCCGTGGCCATCGGCAATCTGGAGCGTTTTGCTGCGGACTGGGAGCGTGCGCATCATGTTTGCGAGCTGCCCTCCCGTGAAAAGGCCACAGGCAAGAAGGTGGCCGTGGTCGGCTCCGGCCCCTCGGGCCTGACCGTGGCCGGAGACCTGATCCTCAAGGGACACGAGGTCACCATTTTCGAGGCTTTTCACAAGCCCGGCGGCGTGCTGGTCTACGGCATCCCCGAGTTCCGGCTGCCCAAGGACATCGTCGCCTCCGAGGTGTCATGCCTTCAGGCCCAGGGCGTGAAAATCGAATGCGACGTGGTCGTGGGGCGTACCGAGACGGTGGACGAACTTTTCGAACTGGGCTTTGACGCCGTATATCTGGGTGTGGGCGCGGGCCTGCCCCGGTTCATGAACATTCCCGGAGAAAACCTGGTCGGGGTGCTTTCGGCCAACGAATACCTGACCCGGGCCAACCTGATGAAGGCCTACCTTTTCCCGAAAGTGGACACGCCCATCCCCCAGGGGCGGCACGTAGTGGTGCTGGGCGCCGGCAACGTGGCCATGGACAGCGCCCGCACGGCCATGCGCCTGGGCGCGGAGAAAGTCAGCATCGTCTATCGCCGCTCAAGGGCAGAGATGCCGGCCCGAAGCGCGGAGATTCACCACGCCGAGGAGGAGGGGCTCAATTTTGAGTTACTGTCCAATCCGGTGCGCTATCTGGGGGATGAAAAAGGGCGCCTGACGGGCATCGAATGCGTGCGCATGGAGCTGGGCGAGCCTGATTCGTCGGGGCGCAGGCGTCCGGTGACCGTACCCGGTTCGGAGTTTGTCATCGAGTGCGACCTGGCCATCGTGGCCATCGGCTCCGGGGCAAATCCGCTGCTGACACGCTCGACCCCCGACCTGCCCCTGGGCAAATCCGGGTACATCCTTGCCAATCCGGACACCGGCAAGACCGGCAAGAAGGCCGTCTGGGCCGGAGGCGACATCGTCACCGGAGCGGCAACCGTAATTCTGGCCATGGGCGCGGGCAGAAAGGCTGCGGACTCGATCCACGAATATCTGACCTGGGGCTGGTAGAATCATCCTTTTCAGCTAAGACGCCCTTCACGACCTCGAAAAGCTGCTCCCGGCAGGCGCCACGACGGATGTTTCCGTTTTGTGTCCGTCTGCCTGGAGCAGCTTTGTTTCATCAGTCCGCCATCCCCCTTGGAATATCACATCTGCCGGACTCAGTCAGACAGCCGACGCACCTCAAGACCATGACGCCCTCGGACCTTGAGGTTTTGGTGGGCTGTTTTGTCTCGGTTGGTTGAGGGAAGATTGTTTTGAGCTGGTTTGGGGAGGCGTGGGGAACTGGAGCGTTACGCGGTCTGGGGGGAAGTTGGTGTGTCCATTGAAGTGAAGACAGATCAGTGGATGAAGTGGGCGCCTTGCATCGGTGGTGGCACATGAAGCGCAGTGTGTCTGAATTATTTTCATTTTTACGAGGGAAGTGCAGTGTTTTGGTGATCAATATTCAGTTGAGAGGGGAAAATTTATTTTGAGAGTGGAATTTGTCTGAAAAATCGGACACAATTCTGGGGTAATAAAGGTTGTTTTTTTATGTATTGCTATTTTTTTTGCAAATATTACGTTCTCAAAATTTATCTATAATGGTAATATTATGCTTTTTTTTTAAACATTTTTTGATTTTTGTTCTTGATTAAATTGTAATCAAAATAATTATGCGTTTTGATAAATTTATCACGAATAAAATTGGTTGTGCGAACAGTTTGGAAAGCGATTTTTTTTTGTTCATTTATGAAAAAAAAGGATGAATTATTCATAAATTCTTGCAGTAAAACGTCTCGAAGAGTAATCCCGTCCAAACTAATTTAACTGTTGGAGGGTATCTGGAATGTTGAAACTGAAGACCATTCTTGCGTTTGCGGTGGGTGCGGTTTTTCTTTGTACTGCGTCCGCCATCGCTGCTCCCATCGTCATCAAATTCTCCCACGTTGTTGCCGAAGATACTCCCAAGGGGATCATGGCCAACAAATTTCGCGATCTTGTAACCGAACGCCTTGGCGACAAGGTTGTGGTCGAAGTCTATCCCAACTCCCAACTCTTCGGTGACGGCAAGGAACTCGAAGCCCTTCTTCTGGGTGACGTGCATCTGCTGGCTCCGGCATTGTCCAAATTTCAGAAATACACTCCATTGCTGCAGATCTACGACCTGCCCTTCCTGTTCAAGGACATGGCCGCCATCGACACGTTTCAGCAGGGCCCCCAAGGCCGGGCGCTGCTAACATCCATGAAGGACAAGGGCATCATCGGGCTTGAATACCTGCACAACGGTTTGAAGCAGATTTCCGCCAACGACCCCATTCATGGTCCCGGCGACGCCAAGAACAAGAAATTCAGGATCATGACCTCCGACGTTCTGGCCGCCCAGTTTGAAGCCGTCGGCGCCATGCCGCTCAAGAAGCCCTTCGCCGAAGTCTTCACCCTGCTGCAGACCCGGGCCATCGATGGACAGGAAAATTCCTGGTCGAACATCTATTCCCAGAAATTTTACGAAGTGCAGCCCTACATCACCGAGACCAATCACGGCATCCTGGACTATCTCGTCATCAGTTCCACGGAATTCTGGGATGGCCTGCCGGCCGATGTGCGTCCCGTGCTTGAAGAGTGCCTGAAAGAATCCATCGTTGCCGGTAACGCCGCTGCCGCTCAGAAGGATCTGGACGACAAGCAGAAGATCATCGATTCCAAGCGCAGCGAGATCATTACGCTGACCGAAGAAGAACGCGCCGCCTGGGTCGAAGCCATGAAGCCGGTCTGGAAGAAGTTCGAGGACGCAGTGGGCAAGGAAAACCTCGAAGCAGCCATCGCCTCCAACAATTAGTCTCGTCAGATCATGAATACATTCATCAACAAAGTGGAGGAGGGGATCATTTCCCTCCTCCTTGCTTCCATGACGCTGCTTGTTTTCATGGAAGTGCTCATGCGGTTCGGGTTCAACGTGGGCATCCACTGGGCCCAGGAGTTGACCCTGCTGCTGTCGGGCTGGATGGTCATGTTCGGGGTTTCCTACGGCATCAAGGTCGGGTCGCACATCGGGGTCGACGCCTTGGTCAGGCTGTTTCCGACAAATGTGCGCAGGGTCATCTCCATTGTGGCCATTCTGCTGTGCCTGCTCTATTGCGGGCTTTTTCTCGTAGGCAGCTGGACCTATCTCGGGAAGCTCAAAAGCATAGGGATCCACCTTGAGGACATACCTGTTCCCAAATGGATCGCCAATAGCATCCTCTTTGGCGGTATGATCATGCTGGCCATCCGTCTTCTGGATCTCCTCTGGGCAGTCATTCGGGGACGACAGGAAGGTTTCAAGCTGCTGGATGAGGCCAAGGAGAGCATGTATCTGGCGCAAAAAGAGGGTACTTCCCTGGATGGAGACGACGAATGACAACTGCGGCACTGTTCACCCTGCTCTTCCTCTTTATTGCCACGGGGATGCCCATCGCCATTGCGCTGGGTCTTTCGAGCATCACGACCATCCTGTTCTTTTCCAACGATTCCCTGGCGTCCATCGCCTTGAAACTTTTTGAATCGGTTTCCGAACACTATACCCTGCTGGCCATTCCGTTTTTCATTCTGTCCTCCCAGTTCTTATCCACGGGGGGCGTGGCCAAGCGTCTCATCAATTTCGCCCTCGACTGCATTGGGCACGTCAAGGGCGGCCTGGCCATGGCCTCGGTCCTGGCCTGCATGCTCTTTGCCGCCGTATCCGGGTCTTCACCGGCCACGGTGGCCGCCATCGGCAGCATCGTCATCGGCGGCATGGTCCGTTCGGGCTATCCTGAAACCTTCGCGGCCGGAGTCATCTGCAATGCCGGAACGCTCGGCATTCTCATTCCGCCGTCCATCGTCATGCTCGTATATGCGGCGGCGACCCAGGAGTCGGCGGCACGTCTGTTCATGGCCGGATTCATCCCCGGCCTCTGTCTGGGACTGCTGCTCATGATCGCCATCTACATCGTGGCCCGGATCAAGAATTATCCGGCCCTGGCCTGGCCTGGATTCAGGCAGGTTTTCAGGTCCGGATTCACGGCCATGGGCGGACTGATGCTGGTCGTCATCGTGCTCGGGTCCATCTACGGCGGCATCTGCAGTCCCACGGAAGCGGCGGCCATTTCGGCCGTGTACGCCTACTGGATCGCCGTCTTCGTCTATCGTGACATGGGGCCGCTCAAGGAAGTGCCCTTGCGCAAGGTGGACGAGCCGCTTTCCTCGGCCCTTATTCGCGGATTGTGGCAGACCGCCGTAGCCATTCCTCGGTCCTGGGTCCATCCGGAAGTGCGGCATGTGATCCTGGATGCGGCGAAGGTCAGCATCATGCTGCTCTTCATCATCGGCAACGCCATGCTCTTTGCCCACGTGCTGACCACGGAGCGGATTCCGCATCTCATCGCCGAGACTATCGTCGGTTGGGGCTTGCCGGCCTGGGGCTTCCTGATCGTGGTCAACATCCTGCTGCTTGTCGCTGGTAACTTCATGGAACCTTCGGCCATCACCATGATCATGATCCCGATCCTGTTTCCCATCGCGGTCAAGCTCGGCATCGATCCCATTCATCTGGGCGTCATCTGCGTGGTCAACATGGAGATCGGGCTGATAACGCCGCCGGTCGGGCTCAACCTCTTTGTCACGGCGGGTATCACCAAACGCGATCTGACCTGGGTCGTGCGCGCGGCGCTGCCGTGGCTGATGATCCTGCTTTTCTTCCTCATCCTCATCACCTACATTCCGCAGATATCCTTGTGGCTGCCCGAGTATATCGACAAGCTCAAAGGGTATTGACGCGGGTGTCGGAAAAAAACGGTTGTGCAACCGGGCTTCGCAAGGAGCCCGGTTTTTTCATGCATTCTTTGTCGGGCGGGGGGTGTCAGGCGGGCTTGTCCGCCGGTGTCGCTTCATCCAGCTGGCGCAATTTTTTCTGGCAGGCGGGGCAGATTCCTTCCAGGCGGATGTCGACGTGGCGGATGTCGAGAGAGAGGTCGTCCAAGGCGTGGCGGTCCACCGGCAGCTGCCGGGCATCAAGACACAGGTAGCAGTCGCAGCGGGTGCAGTGGAAGTGCGGGTGCTCGTCCTCGTTGGCGATCCGCAGGCAGAAGCGTTGGGATTTTTCGCCGAGCCCAAGCCGGTTCAGGACGTTGTGTTCCACCAGCAGGTCCAGGATGCGATACACCGTGACCCGGTTGATATCGTTCTTGGCGCTGATTTTTTCCAGAATTTCCTGAGCGCTGGACGGATGCGCTGTGTTGCCGACGGCCATGAGCACTTGCAGGCGGTGTTCGGTGATCTCAAGGCCGGCTTCCTTCAGGCGGTTTGTGGCCGCCTTTGCGGACATGCGCGCTTTCATGTCCGCCGCCAAAGTGTTTTGCATCCCCAGGCGACGACGTATCCGGTCGTGGCCACGGCGATGATGGACGCTCCGGAGGTCAGGTCCAGATGATAGGAGACCGCCAGTCCGCAGAGACAGAAGAACAGGCTGGCCAGGGTCGCGAGGACCATGGTTTTCCAAAGGGAGTTGGTGAAGAGCTCGGCCAGCATGGGCGGGATGGTCAAAAGCGCGATGACCAGAATGAGGCCCGCGACCTGTATGACCATGACCACGGTCACTGCGGTCATGACCTGCATCAGGACGTAGAGCATGCGCACAGGCACGCCCGTGGAACGTGCGAATTCCATGTCGAAGGACAGGGACAAAAAGTCCTTGTACCAGAAAAGGACCACGGCCAGGATGAAGAGATCGAGCAGGAGCATGATCCAGATGTCGCTTGCGGGCACCGCCAGGAGGCTGCCGAAGAGATAGCTCATGAGGTCGACGTTGTAGCCCGGGGTCAGGTCCAGAAGAATGATGCCAAAGGCCATGCCTGCGGCCCACATGATGCCGATGATGCCGTCGCTGCGTTCGCTGCGGCCAAAGGAGGCCAGGGCCATGATCAGGGCGGCCAGCACCGTGAATCCCACGGCGCAGGGCAGCACCGGGAGCCCCAGGAAGAAGGCCAGACCCACGCCTCCGTATGCGGTGTGCGCCACACCTCCGGCCATGAAGACCTGCCTGTTGACGACCACCAGCGAGCCGATGATGCCGCAGGCAAGGCTTGCCAGTACTCCGGCCATAAGGGCGTTTTGCATGAATTCCATGCTCAGCACGGAGTTCATATGGAACCCTTGGGCCCGGTCTGGCCGAAGATGGAGGACATTTCCCTGATGTAGGTGTCCAAGGGGCAGGATGCGTCGTGCGTGCCGTAGATGAGTTCGAGCATGGATGGCGTAAGTTCCCGGCTTTGGTTCTGGATGAGTTTGCGGTTGACCACGGCCACGCTTGAGATGCGCGTGGAGGCGGAGATGAGGTCGTGACTGACCATGACGATGGTGATGGAGGAACTGAGCGCCGAGAGCAGGTCGAAGAGACAGACCTTGCCCTGGGGGTCGATGTTTGAGGTGGGCTCGTCAAAGAGCAGAAGGGCCGGGTCCGAGACCAGGGCCCGGGCCACAAGCACGCGCTGCTTCTGGCCTCCGGAGAGGGCGTCGAAGCGGCGTGTGGCCAGTTCGGCCATGTCCACCATGCGCAGGGTCTCCAGGGCTTTGGCCTTGTCGCTGGCGCGGTATCCGGGCCACCGCCCGGAGGAGAGCAGCCCGCCCGCGCGGCGGAGTCCGAGCAGGACCACCTCGTGGACCGTGACCGGAAAACTCGGCTGGATGAGCGCGTGTTGCGGCACATAGCCCACGGCAGGCCGCACGGAGAGCGGATCGGCGCCGAGCACCCGCACCGTTCCGGCCTTGGGCGCGAGCAGCCCGAGGATAAGCTTGACGAGGGTGGTCTTGCCTCCGCCATTGGGCCCGATGACGGCCATGAAGTCGCCGCTTGAGACCTTCAGGTCAACGCTGGAGAGCACCTCCCGATCGTCGTAGGCGAAGCTCACCCCCTGAAGCTCGATGACCGGAGTTCCGGTGCCCGGCAGGGGCCTGAAGTGCGGCTCGGGGATGATCGGATGGCCGTGTCCGGAGCAGGTGGAGCAGGAATGGTCGTGCGTGTTCATGCGCTTCCCGGTAGCTTTGTTGATGATTGCCGGGCCCTCAAGCGGCCCGGTGTCATGATTCTTTTTTGAAGTCGTTTATTTGAGTGCGTCGGCAAAGGCGCGGGCCGCACTGCGCAGGTTTTCGGCCCAATCCGCAGCCAACGGATCGAGACGAACAACCGTTGCCCCGATCTGCTTGGCGATGACGGCGGCGCTTTTCTGCGAAAACTGCGGCTGCACAAAAATAATCTTGGCCCCTGATTCCTTGCCGGCCGCGATGATCCGCGCCAGATCCCTGGGACTTGGCTCTTTGCCGTCCACTTCGATGGATGCCTGGGTCAGCCCGTAGGCCTTGGCAAAATAGCCCCATGAAGGGTGGAAGACAAGGAAGGTGCGATTTTCCCGGGGCAGCGGCTCCAGGATGGAACGTATTTCCCGGTCGAGTTCATCCAATTCCTTGTCGAAGGCGGCGGCATTGGAGGCGTAGAAGGCCGCGCGCTCGGGATTCACAAGGCTGAGGCCGTCGCGGATGTGGGCTACCTGAATCCTGACCAGCGCGGGATCGAGCCAGATGTGGGGGTCGAGCGTGCCCTGATCATGATTGTGATGGTCGTCGTGCCGAGCATCATGGGCATCATGCTCCTCTGCCTCGTGCTTCTTCCCGGCGTGTTCCCCTTCATGATGATGTTCGTCGCCGTCATGGTGCACTTCAGCGTCGTGGTGCACTTCGCCGTGGTTATGCTCCTCGCTCATGGGGATCTTGTCGATGCCTTTGGCCGTGTGCACGATAGTCATTCCCGGACTGGCGCCCATGATCCGCTCTAGCCAGGTTTGATCGAAGCTGTCGCCGATGGTGAAGTAGATGCTCGCCCTGGCCAGCTCGGCCATCTGTCTGGGTCTTGGCTCGTACGCGTGGGGATTGGCTCCGGGTTCGACCATGATCGAAACGGGAACCTCGCCGCCGCTGACCTTGTCAACAAAGTATTTTTGCGGAGTTATGGTCACGAAGGCGGCTGGAGCGGCCTGTGCCGAGACTGCGAGCAAACTCAGCAACACAGTGAACAGGCAAAGATTCTTTCTCATTTTTCCTCCATGATTTTGGAAGGATATTTATGCAACAGGATTGCACGAAGTCAAGGTGCATGCAACAAAGTTGCGCGTCCTTACCGCACTTGTGCATCCACCGATCACGCCGTAGGAGGGGATTGTTCACAGGTCACGACTTTTGGAGGAAGCATGCTTGATTTCATCATCGACGAAACCCGTTGCGTACAGTGCGGAGAATGCGCGGCCGACTGTCCGGCGTCCATCATAGACATGGATGGCGGCTTGCCGCGCATCCCCGAGCACCGGGAGTCATATTGCATTGGCTGCCAGCACTGCCTGGCCGTCTGTCCCACTGCGGCCCTTTCCATCCTGGGCAAGGATCCCGATAAGAGCGCTCCTGTTCTACCCCCGTCTCCAGATGCGCTGGAAAATCTGATCAAAAGCCGCCGCTCCGTGCGCCGCTTCCTTCCTGACCGGGTTGAAGGGCATATCCTGGACAGGCTCATGGACGTGATTGCCCATGCGCCAACGGGCAAGAATCAGCGCAGGATTCGTTTCACCCTGGTTGACGACCCGCAGGTGATGGAATTGATCCGGGTAGGGACCATGGATGGGATCCGCAAGGCCGTGATCGACGACAGCCTGCCCGACGGCATGGAATTCTTCGCCAAGATGGTCGCCCCTTACGATCAGGGCAGGGACATCATCTACCGTAAGGCGCCGCACATGATCATCGCTTCCGCGCCCAAGGACTCGGCCGCTCCGGATGCGGACCCGTTCATAGCCCTCTCCTATTTCGAGCTGATGGCCCAGAGTCTGGGCCTTGGCACCGTCTGGTGCGGCTTTGCGCGCTGGGCCCTGCAAAGCGTGGTTCCGGAGCTTGGCCGGACCCTTGGCATTCCGGCTGATCATCGGTCCATGTACGCCATGATGTTCGGCTATCCGGCGGTCAGCTACGCCCGTGCCGTTCAGCGCGATGTCGTCGGCGTGCACAGGGTCGGTCCGGCCGATCTGGAGGGTGGACGGTGAAGCAGCACATTCTGACGGCTCTTGGCGAGCGGGTGGTGGTGGCCGACGGGGCCATGGGTTCGCTGCTCTTCGATCGCGGCGTGGACAGTTCGTCCTGCTACGACGTCCTGAACCTGACCGATCCGGCCCTGGTGCAATCCATCCACAAGGCCTATGCGGACGCGGGTGCGGAGATCATCGAGACCAACACCTTCGGAGCCAACAGGGTCAAGCTCGGGCGCTTCGATCTGGCGCACAGGACTCGCGAGATCAACCTGCGCGGCGCGGAACTGGCGCGCGGCCAGGCCGGACCGGGGCGCTGGGTGGCCGGAGCCATGGGCCCGCTTGGCCGTTTGGGCATCGATCCGCTCAGCCAGGAGGAGCTGGAGGATATTTTTGGCGGGCAGGCCCTGGCGCTGGTGGAGGGTGGCGTGGATTTCATCATGCTCGAAACCTTCGCCAGCCTGTCGCTGCTCCTGACCGCCCTGCGCGGGGTCAAGGCCGTGGTGTCCGTGCCCGTGGCCGCACAGATGGTTTTCACCCAGCGCGGCCGCACTCATTCAGGGCGCACGGCCCGTGAATGCTTCGACGCCCTGATCTGGGCCGGAGCTGACGTGGTGGGGCTCAACTGCGGAATCGGTCCCAAGAACGCCCTGGAGGTGGTGCAGGGGCTGGGCCCCGTGCCGGTCCCGCTCTCGGTGCTGCCCAACGCGGGCTTCCCCGAATCCTCGGGCGATCGCCTCATCTACGCGTCCTCGCCGGAGTATTTCGCTCGGCGCACGGCGGCCTGCGCGGCGCATGGGGCACGTCTCTTGGGTGGATGCTGCGGCACCGCCCCGGAGCATATTGCGGCCCTGGTTCGCGCTCTTGACGCGGGTTCGTCCGAGGCGCGGATCGTTTCCGTATCGCCGGACGAGGTCAACACGCAGACGGCCGCGCCGACGCGCCTGTCCCGCCGCCTTGCCGAGGGCAAGGTCATTTTGGTGGAGCTCGACCCGCCCAAGCACCTTGATGTCGAGCCGGTCCTGGCGGCGGCCGAAGCCCTGAGCGCCGCCGGAGTGGACGCCATCACCATCGCCGAGAATCCGCTGGCCGTGCCGCGCCTGTCCAATATCGTGCTGGCCGGCATGGTCCGGGCCCGGACCGGCGTTGATGTCGTGGTGCACATGACGGGCCGTGACCGCAATCTGGTTGGCATGCAGTCGACCATCATGGGCTTGGCCGCGTCGAATCTGCACAACGTGCTGGCCGTGACCGGCGATCCGCCTTCGGCCGGAAGCGCGGAGCGGGTCTCGGGAGTCTACGACCTGCGTTCCCTGGAGCTCATGGCTCTTTTGGCCGGGTTCAACGAGGGGCGCAACCACTACGGGGACTCCATGCGCCTGCCCGTCAATTTCTGCATTGGCGGTGCCTTCAATCCCAACACCCGCAACATGGCCCTGCAGGTCGGGCGCATGGAGAAGAAAATGACGGCCGGGGCACGCTATTTTCTGACCCAACCCGTGTATTCCAGAGAGCGCGTGGACGAAATTCTGGCCGCGACGGCGCACATAACCGCGCCCATCGTGCTTGGCATCATGCCGCTGGCCAGCAGCCGCAACGCCGAGTTTCTGCACAACGAGTTTCCCGGCATCGAGATTCCGTCCGAAACCCGCGAGCGCATGGCCCGCGCCGGAGAGCATGGTCAAGAGGAAGGCGTGAACATCGCCTGGGAACTTCTGGAGTATGCCTGGCCCCATTTCGCCGGGGTGTACATCATCCCGCCCTTCAACCGTCATGTCATGGCCCTTGAGCTGATGCGACGGCTGGGGCGCTGAAATGAAAAAAAACGGCCGGAACGATTTCCCGGCCGTTTTTTTTTTTGCAATCAAGAACGCCCTCAGCCCCGGGCATTGCCCTGGCTGACGAAGCGCTCCATGACCCACCCGCGCATGTCTTCCTCCCCGTCCATTTCCACGTAGAACCACCCGGGCGCGCTGCCGAGCACGCGCAATGTCGTGTAGCGGCCGACCTGGGCGATGACGGCCTCGCTCGTGTCCGGGCCGTAGCGGATGTTCAGGAGGTCGATGACGACCTCCACCCGGTCCGGCCGGTTCGCGCTGTGGCCGCGTATCGGTTCCACGACTTGGTAGCCCGAGGACACACGGCGGTAATGGACATCACCGAAGACATGGTAGGTGATGCCTGCCGAGATGACCATGCGGCTGCCCAGCGGGATGTTCAGCACGACCAGGCCGATCGGCGGGCGCACCAGGATGAAGCCGTTGTTCCAGGGGCGGTAGAACCGACCGGAATAATAATGATATCTGTCCCGGCCGTGCAGGACTACCGCGTGGCGCGAGGGGATCGTATGAACCACGTGTTTGACGGTCACGGGTCGGTGGTTGTTTCCGCCATTGTGCATCCGCGTGGAGTGCCGGTCGCTGTCGCCTCGGGGCCGATGATCCTTGCGCGTGTCGACCCGCGGGCGTCTTACGTCGTGGCGGTCATCATGCCTGATTGTCTCGCGGGAGATGACAAGGCTTTTCTGCACCGGGGGTTGCTGCCTCGGGGTGACGGTACGAGAGTCGCGGCGATTCTTGTCCCGGTGTTGATCGGGAGAATCATGCCTGGACCACTCCGGGCCCGTGTGAAGACGCATCAAGTCGGCCGGAGGCGTCACCGTGCCAAGGCTCACGGATGCCTGTGACTTTGGCGTGTCCCTCAAGGCACGCTGCATTGCCGCAGGATCATTGGACCGGGCCTTGCCCGTGTTGTCAGGGCTGCTTTTGCCGCGCGGCGAGCGCTGTTTTGGGCTTGCTCCCTGATCCTGTCTGTCGTGGCCTTTCCGCGTGGCTTTGAAGTCGGCGCGGTTACGGTTGTCCGTGCGAGAATTCTTTTTTTCGACTTTGTGCTCGGCAGGATTTTGAGGATCCCGGGGCAAGCCTTGCGCCCCCTGGACCGGCACGGCGAAAAAATGAAGGCAGAGCAGGGCCGCAAGAAGCGGCAGGCGTGTGATTTTGAATAAGGTGTTCATGGTTCCTCCCGGGGTTATGGAAGGATTTCAAGGCAAGGGGCGTGCCAAGCCGGGGAGGTGGCGCCTCCCGGGAAAAATGGGGCCCTGCGGGCCCCGGGAAAAGTGACGGGTGGATAAAATTTGTGCGGTCAAGGCCTACTTGAGCACTCTTTTCACATCTAAAAAAACGCGTCTATTCAATCCCGAGGCGTTTGAGTTTGTAGATGAGTCCCCGTCTGGTGATGCCGAGCAGCTGGGCCGCGTGGGTGCGGTTGCCCTTGGTCTGCTTCAGGGCGGCGGTGACGGCCTCGATTTCGTGCTGTTCGAGGGTCCTGGCCTGGACCGGGGCTTCCTGTGACTCGGCGTTGCGTGATGCCGGAGCTGCCTTGCCAGCGGACTTGCGCACGGCGGGCGGAAGATGTTCGGGCAGGATGACATCGGTCTGGCTCAGCAGGCGCACATGGGCCATGGCGTTGGCCAGCTCGCGCACGTTGCCGGGCCAGGGGTGACTTACGAGGGCCTGCATGGCCGCGCGCGAGAGGCGTTGTGCTTCGGTCTTGTCCTTGTTCAGGAAGGCGCGCGCCAAGGGCGGAATGTCTTCCGGGCGCTCCCGAAGGGGCGGAATGTCGATGGTGATGACGTTCAGGCGGTAGTAGAGATCCTGGCGAAAGCGACCCTCGGCCACGTCGGTTTCAAGGTCATGGTTGGTGGCCGCGATGAGCCTGCAATCGATGAGGGTCTCCTTGTCCGAGCCCACGGGAGTGATGCGTCCCGTTTCCGTGGCCCGCAGCAGGGACGGCTGCAATTCCAGGGGCATGTCTCCGATTTCGTCAAGAAAGAGAGTCCCTTCGTGGGCCTCGCGGAAATACCCGTTACGCTTGTTCACTGCCCCGGTGAAGGCGCCCCGTTCATGCCCGAACAGCTCGCTGGCCAAGAGAGCCGGGGCAATGGCCGCGCAGTTGACCGGAACCATCGGCTTGTCGCGACGGGTGCTGTGGCGGTGGATGAACTGCGCCACGACTTCCTTGCCGCTACCGCTCTCGCCGGTCAGAAGGACCGTGGCGTCGCTTGGGGCCACGCGGTAGGCATCGCGCAGCACGGAGCGCATGGCCGGGCTTGCGGCCACGATGCCCTCCAAAGATCCGGCGGGGATCTCCGGGTCCGCGTCCGCTCCTACGCCCAGGGTGTCGCGCACGGCCGCCAGAAGCTCGTCCAGATCCACGGGTTTGGCCAGATAGTCCACGGCTCCGAGCTTGAGGGCGTCCACGGCCTCGCGCACGTCGGCGTAGGCGGTGACCAGAAGAAAGGGCAGCTCCGGTTTCCCTGCCCGCACCCGGCGCAGCAGATCGAGCCCGCTCTCCCCGGGCATGCGCACATCGCTGACGATCATGTCCAAAGTCTCATGTTCCAGTAATTCCAGGGCGTCGGCCGCGCTTCCGGCCTCAAGCACATCAAAACCCGCGTCGCGCAGCACGCGGGCATAGAGTTCACGGTAGCGGATCTCGTCGTCGACGACCAGGATGGATCTGTTCATGTGGTCTCTCTTGTGGGTTTGATGCCGGAAATGGTCATGGTCGTGCCCTGGCCCCGGGTAGAGGCGGCGCTTATTTTCCAACCATGAGCCTCGACCACGCGTTTGACAATGGCCAGTCCCAGTCCGTGGCCCGTGGGTGATCCACTGACGTAGGGCTTGAAGATGTCCGGCAGCAGTTCGGAGGGGATGCCGCGACCCTGGTCCTCCACGGCGAGGAACAGTCTGCGCTCTTGCTTGCCGAGTACGATTCTGACCGTCGTGCCCGCCGGGGAAGCGTGCAGGCTGTTCAGAAGCAGATTGACCAGCACCTGGCGCAGCATGGCTTCGTCGGCGCTGATGGTCGCGGCCTTGACCTGGGTGAGCAGGTCCACGCCGCCCGCGTCGAAGTCGGGCCCAAGGATATGGACCACTTCCCGGCAGAGCCTGTCGATGCGCACGGGTGCGAGGCTAGGCTTGCGCTGGCGGGCGAAGTTCATGAAATTTCCCAGGCGGGACGAAGCCTTGTCCACCTCGTCCATGATGTGCCCGAGCATGGTTCGGCTTTCAGCCGGAATGTCGTGCCGGGCTTCGATCTGTTGCGCCATGCCCATGATGATGCCGAGCGGGTTCTTGGTCTCGTGGGCCAGTCCGGCGGCGGCCAATCCGAGTTCTTCCAGATGGGCGCTGCGGATACGCTCGGCGGCCAGTTCCCCGGCCAGGATGCGGCGGCGTATACCCGTGATCCAGACGGCCGTGACGGCGAGGATGCAGACCAGGGCGGAGGCGAAGATGGGGCCCTGGCGCTGCCAGAACCAGGATGAAGTGAAGCTTTCCGGGCTGCTGCGAAAACCCAGGTACATGACTGGGTTGCTGCGCGGCCACAGGCCGAGGCCAAGGTTGGTCGATTCAAGCGCCTCGGCCCAGTTGGCGGGGATGTGGGCAGGTTGCAGGGGAGACCACATGACATACATGTCGGCAGTGTCGATTTCGCCCCGGGTGCTGTTGGTCATCAGAAATTCCGGCATCGTCCCGGTCTGGACCAGGCGGCCGTGGCGGCCCTGGACCACGACAAAGAGGGTGCGCGAACCGCGAATGACGTTTGAGAGCACTGTCTCGACCTGTTTCCAGTCCGTCAGTTCGCCGTTGCTCATGGACGCGATGATCGCGTTCAGCGTCGCGAAGCTGTCCTGGGCGCGCTGTCGCCGCCACTCCATGGAGCGTTCGGAATATCCCTGCCAGGACGAGAATACCCAGACGCTCAGCGCCATGATCAGCACAAGGGCCGTCAGGAGCGGGATGCGGTACAGGCGAGTGTCGTGTTTCATTTTTCCTCCTTGCCGGCTTTTGGCCTAGCAAAGAGTGTGCTGAAGATTAGCCCAGCAGCATCCGGTCCGAAACTTCCGCGTCCGCCTGGCTCTGGAATTTGTCCAGCAGGACCTCGACGGTAAGCTCCTCTTTCTCCTGTCCGCGCACGTCGAAGATGATGCGACCCCGGTGCATCATGATCAGCCGGTTGCCCAGGGCCAGGGCCTGATGCATGTTGTGGGTGACCATGAGCGTGGTCAGGCCGTGTTCGGTGACGATGTTTCGGGTCAGTTCCAGGATCTGCCCGGCGGTCTTGGGATCGAGGGCCGCAGTGTGCTCGTCCAGGAGCAGCAGTTCCGGCCGGACCAGGGTGGCCATGACCATGGTCAGGGCCTGGCGCTGCCCGCCGGAGAGCAGGCCTGCCCGGTCCTGGAGGCGGTCTTCAAGCCCCAGTCCCAGTACGCGCAGGTGCTGGCGGAAGGCTTCCCTGTCGCCCGTCTTGACGCCCCGGGACAGGCCGCGTCGCTGTCCCCTTTTCTGGGCCAGAGCCATGTTCTGGGCAATGGAACCGCTGGCGCAGGTACCCATGAGCGGGTCCTGAAAGACGCGGCCGATGAAGCGGGCGCGCTTGTGCTCGGGCCAGCGGGTTACGTCCGTTCCGGCCATGGTGATGTTCCCGGAATCGAGAGCATGGGTCCCGGCCAGGCAGGACAGGAAGGTCGACTTGCCCGCGCCGTTGGAGCCGATGATGGTGATGAAGTCACCCTGCTCGATATCGATGGACAGGTCCCGGAGGCTGTGCACTTCGTTCACGCTGCCCCGGTGAAAATACTTGTTGATGGCCTGGACGCGTATCATCGGGTGAACCTCCGCTTGAGCATGGGCGAGGTCAGGGCCGCGATGACCAGAAAGGCGGTGATCAGGTTCAGGTCGCTGGGGGTGAAGGAGAAGCTGCCGAGCCTGGACCCCAGCGCCAGGGCTATGGCGGTGCGGTAGAGGATGGAGCCGACGATGACGGCGATGCAGGCCCGGGCGATGGTCGCCTTGCCGAAGACCGTTTCACCGAGGATGACTGAGGCCAGCCCCGCGACGATGGTGCCCACGCCCATGTTCACGTCCGCCGCGCCCTGGTTCTGGGCGATGAGCGCACCGCTGAAAGCGACCAGGGCGTTGGAGAGGCCCACGCCGAAAATGATGACGTTGTCCGTGTTCACGCCCAGGGAAGTGATCATCTGCCGGTTATCGCCGGTGGCCAGCATGGCTTGCCCGTACTCGGTGTGCAGGAACCAGATCAGCCCGGACGTGATGAGGACCGCGACAACAAAAAAGAACACTGGGGTGAGCTGATAGAGCGGCAGCCCCAGGTTTTCGAGGTCCGTCAGCACCGAGGGCGTACCCAGGAGCGCCACATTGGGGCCGCCCATGATCCTGATATTGATGGAATACAGCGAGATCATGGTCAGGATGGACGCCAGAAGGTGCAGGATTTTGAGCTTGGTGTTCAGGATCGCGGTCACCGCTCCGGCCAGAAATCCGGCCGCCGAGGCCAGCGCAAGGGCCAGGTACGGGCTGTAACCGGCGGTGATGGTCACGGCGCTGACCGAAGCCCCCAGAGGCAGGCTGCCGTCAACGGTCAGGTCCGGAAAGTCGAGTATCCGAAAGGTCAGATACACCCCGAGGGCCATGATGCCGTATAAAAAACCCTGTTCCAGGGCTCCGAGAAAGGCGTAGAGGGTCATGATTCGTGTTGGTGCTGGATGTGGATGGAAAAGGGCGCGTGCGCCCGCTGAGCGGGACATACATGGGGGCGGGTGGAAGGACAAGCCCGCGTGGGAGCCATGCTTTTGGCCCAGGGATGGGCTAGTCGTACCGGTTGCTGATCGCCAGGAATTCGTGCTGTGTTTCTTCGAACGCATCGACCACGTCCGGATCGAAATGGGAGCCGCGTCCGGCCAGAATGATCTGACAGGCGTCAGCATGCGGCATGGCGTTCTTGTAGACGCGCTTTGTGACCAGCGCATCATAGACATCGGCCAGCGCCATGAGTCGGCCCCCAATGGGGATGGCTTCTTCTTTGAGTCCTTGCGGATAGCCTGAGCCGTCCCATTTTTCGTGGTGTGAGAGAGCGATTTCGCGCGCCAGTCCCAGGAAGGAACGGTCGCTTCCTTCCATGCTCCGGCGTTCTGCTTCGGCCAGGGTTTCGGCTCCGAGGATAGTGTGTCGCTGCATCTCCTTGAATTCTTCGGGGGTCAGCGAGCCTGGTTTGAGCAGGATGTTGTCGGCTATGCCGACCTTGCCGATGTCGTGCAGAGGAGCGGATTTGTAGAGCAGTTCGATGGTATCCCGGTCGAGGTATTTTTTGAATTTTGGTTTTCGGGCCAGGACGCGGGCCAGGACGAGGACATACTCGCGGGTGCGCCGGATGTGTCCGCCGGTTTCGGGGTCGCGGGTTTCGGCCAGCGCGGTGAGGCTCATGATGGTGGCGTCCTGGGCTTGCAGCAGTTGCTTGCCCCGGATGCGCAATTCGCGCTCTTCCATGCCATATTTGATGAGGCTTAAAAGCGCCATGTTGCCCATGAGGATTATTTCCGTGGACAAAGGCGAAATCCAGTAGCCGGGGCCGTTCAGGAGCCAGAGGCTGGCGCTCCATACCCCTGTCGCCCCCACGACCAGACCGGCCGCACAAGTCAAGGGGCCGGCGGACATCATCAACAGGCTCGACAGGAGGCCGGCAAGCACGATGGCGCATGCTTCCGCCCCGATGGCCCAGGACGGACGGATGAGGGTGTCTTTCTGGAGCAGGTTGTCGAGCAGGGTGGCATGGATTTCAATACCCGGAAAGACGCGCCCCACGGGGGTGACATGATTGTCACCAAGCCCCGAGGCCGTAGGACCGACAATGGCCACGCGTCCCTGAAAATTCGGCAGGGGGCCGCTGAGGATGTCGGTCGCGGAGTACGTGGTGAAGGTTCCGCTGGGGCCGCGATATCTGAGCAGCACGTTACCCTGTGCGTCGATGTGCGTGCGCTTGCGGCCAAACTGGACGAAATTTCCGTCGGCATCTTGCCCCAGACCAATGGCGGTTTCGCCCCGGGTCATGACCGTGGCCAGGATCAGGCTCGGCAGCACTTCGTCTGCATGCAGCGCTATGAGAGGGGTTCGTCGGATGACTCCGTCGGAGTCGGGCAGGGCGTTGATGAATCCTGAATTTGTCGCGGCCGCGTTCAGAATCGTCAGGGGGCAGACTGCGGTCTCGGCCGTGTACGGCGAAAATCCGGCAGGCATGGATTGTCCGGAGAGGATCGGATGAACGTCGCAGAAGGGGGCTTTGCCGTGATTGGGGGTAAAGAGCAGCTTGTAACCCAGAACGGTCGGCATTTTTGCCAGGGCTTCCGCCAGCAGACGGTCATGATCCAGCCTGTTCCCGGGCAACCCTTCAAGATCAATTGAGAATCCAGTTTCCTGGCGCAACTCTTCCTGCACCAGTAGCGGCGAGGTTCTGTCGCGGGCCGAGAGGATCAGGTCCAGGGCCACGATGTCTGCGCCGGCTTCGTGCAGGCGGGTGATCAGGCTTGCCAGCACATGGCGCGGCCAAGGCCATTGGCCCAGATCGGTCAGGGATTTGTCGTCGATGGCGATGAGCACCGGGACAGGACTCAAAGGTCGCTGACTGGTTTGGGACAGCAGCACGTCATAGACCTTGCGCTCGAAATGGGTGAGCAACTCCGGGCGCATGACATGCAGGATCACGACGCAGAGCGTGATGACGCAACCGGTGCCCAGCAGGCGAAGGATGTCCCTGCGGCGGTATCCGTGTAGTTTCATTTATTGACGCCTGGTCGTGCGGGTGGTCAGCGTACCAGTACCTCCACGCGACGGTTCCTGGGTTCGGGAGTGTCGTCGGCGGTGGGAATGAGGAGGTTGCCCTCACCGTGGGAAAACACCTTCATGATGGACGGATCGATTCCCTGCCCGACCAGGATGTCCCGCGCTCTTTCCGCACGCTCCAAAGACAGGCGAGCGTTGTCCTCACGCTGTCCAATCGTGTCCGAGTGGCCGTTGACGCGCACATCGCGGGAATTGCGTCGGTTGATGGCTTCAATGATCAAGGATGGAACGGGTTTCGATTCGGCGGTCAGTTCTGCTTTGCCGTATTCAAAATAGAGCAGGAAGTTTTCAGGGGGACTGGGCATCGCCTGGAGAACCTGGCCGTACTCCTGCTCGATCTTTTTCTGGTCGAGGGTTCGCAGTGCGCTTGGCGAGGCCGAGGCGTCGCTGACTCTTGTGCTGTGTCCGGCAGCGGAAAGCTGTTGCGTTCCGACCGGAGTGCTGACCTCTATTTGTCCGACCGAACCGTCGGGATCCTCAAGCAGGACGACGGTAGTGCCTTTGGTTGCGCAGCCGGAAAAGGCCAGACAAAGGATGAGCAGGAGAGTCCGCACGATCATTGTTCCACCACCTTGACCAGAAAACGTGTGCCATGAACGGCGATGACCGCATCCGGCGTTTCGATATGAACTTTTTCGGGAGCAAGTCGGGCGATGACTCCGGACATGTAGGCGAAGGATCCCTTGAGCAGCCGTATGGCGAGGGATAGTTTTTCTTCCTGGGGCGCAAAGGCGAAGTCGCTGAGTTCGAGACGGCTGTTTGGCCCCAGAGAGAGCACCGTGTCGTCTTCAAGCATGATTCCGATAGTGCTTTGATCCGAGGTCATGACAATGTCCTCTACATAAAGAATGTCTCCAGTCCTGGCTGGGAGGGCATCGCCTGACCGCACGATTTGTCCGCTGCCCTCGGCGGTCTTGATGAAGCCTGCCACGCCGGGTTCCGCGTAAACCGTGCCTGTGTGCAGAACAATGCCCAGGATGAGGAGCATGAAAAGATGCATGAGGTTCTCCGAGGGATTGAGTTGATCAATAATTTTCAGGCAGTACGTCATTTTTTGATATTATTCAAGCAATGTGTGCAAGACCATGCGTGCCACTGATTTTTTGGTTGTGATGAACACCGCTGATGGACGGTGCCACGATGCCTCGTTTCGCCAGCAACAGCATTTAATTTATGATCATCGGCATGAAGTGCTGATTTGGTTGGATTCCAGGCAAAGGGGAGAGACTCCTTGCATTGATCCCTCGCCGGGTCTAAAAGCCTTGATCATCCAGTGCCTTGTCCAAGGTTCATCCCCAAGATAGTTTCTTGGGGTCCACAGAAGGGGCGCGTGGGCATATGTGGTGGGGTGCGGCGACCATAAAGCGGGGTCAACGCGGATGTCCTGCCGTTTTGGCCTGCGTACTTTGACAGAAGCTCAACGCTTTGAGTAGGGCAGAGCCCAAATCACATTTGACCGAGGTCTTCATGCCCAAGCCCATTGATATTCTGCGTACGGTTTTCGGTTACGACGGGTTCGTCGGACCGCAGGAATCCATAATTGAAACCCTGCTGGCCGGGCGCGATGCCGTCGTGCTCATGCCCACCGGCGGCGGAAAATCCCTGTGTTATCAGATTCCCGCCCTGATCCGGCCCGGCACCGCCGTTGTCGTCTCTCCGCTCATCGCGCTCATGCGCGATCAGGTGCAGAGCCTGACTCAAAATGGCGTGCGCGCGGCCTATCTGAACTCCTCGCTTTCGGCGGCCGAGGCCCGTGGGGTCGAGGCCGAACTGCTGGCCGGACGGCTGGACCTGATCTATGTCGCCCCGGAACGCCTGTTCCTGGCCGGTTTTCTGGAGCAGCTCGGGCGTATTCCGCTGGCGCTTTTCGCCATTGATGAAGCGCACTGCGTGTCCCAGTGGGGCCACGACTTTCGGCCCGAATACACTCGCCTCGGGATGATCGCCGAGCGTTTCCCCGAGGTGCCGCGTCTGGCCCTGACCGCCACGGCCGATGATCTGACCCGGGCGGACATCATCCGCCAGCTTGGCCTGGAGTCGGCGCGGGTCTTTGCCTCGGGTTTTGATCGGCCGGGTATCCGTTATCTTGTCGCGCTCAAGGACCAACCCGAGCGGCAGCTTGCCGACTTTCTGCGCGCGCAGCCTGCAGGCGATGCGGGCATCGTCTATCGCATGTCCCGCAAGAAGGTCGAGGCCACGGCCGCGAGCCTTGGCAAACAGGGCTTTACGGCCCTGCCCTACCACGCGGGCCTGGATCCGGCCACGCGTGAACGCAACCAAGAGCGGTTCATGCGCGAGGACGGGGTGATCATGGTCGCCACCGTCGCTTTCGGCATGGGCGTGGACAAGCCGAACGTGCGTTTCGTGGTTCACCTCGATCCGCCCACGAGCCTTGAGGCCTACCATCAGGAAACGGGGCGCGCGGGCCGAGACGGCTTGCCCGCCGTGGCCCTCATGACCTACGGACTGGGCGACATAGCCATGCTGCGCCGGCTGGTGGCCATGGACGCGGGATCGACCCGCCTTCCCGCCGACACGCAGGAAGGAAGGGGGGAAAGCCGGGTGCGGCATGAACGTCTCAAACAGCAGAAACTGACCTCCCTGCTCGGATTCTGCGAGACCACCAACTGTCGGCGGCAGGTGCTGTTGCGCTATTTCGGACAGGATCTGCCCGAGCCTTGCGGAAATTGCGACATCTGCCTTGACCCTGTCGAGTCCTGGGATGGAACCGTGGCGGCCCAGAAGGCCCTCTCGACCATCTTCCGGGTGCAGGAAGGTTTTGGCGCGGGGCATCTGGCCGACGTGCTGGTCGGCAAGCTGACCAAGGCCGTCGAACGCTGGGGTCACGAGGCGGTCTCGACGTTCGGCATCGGCACGGAGCTTTCCCGGCCGGAGTGGCTCAGCGTCTACCGCCAGCTGGTGGCGGCAGGGCTGGCCGACGTGGACATGGAAGGGTATGGGGCCCTGAAGCTCAATGCCCACAGCTGGGAAGTCATGAGAGGCGGGCGAACCGTGGCTTTGCGCCGCGATCCGGTTCCGGTCAGGGGAGCGCAAAAGCCCCTGGCGCCCAAGATGGCGGAGGTGTCCTCGCCCGAGGCCCGGGAACTGTGGGAAAGTCTGCGCGCATTGCGGCTGGAGATTTCCCGCGAGCAGGGCGTTCCGCCCTACGCGGTTTTTTCGGACCGGACTCTTTTGGAGATGGTCCGCTACAGGCCACGGGCCGTTGCGGACCTGCATGGCATAAGCGGGGTGGGGCGGATGAAGCTTGGAGCTTACGGGGAGCGCTTCGTCGAGATCCTGCAACGGCACGAGTCCGAATACGGCCGCCCCGAGGACGTGCCGGTCGCTCCTGCGCCGCGCGTCCAGAAAACGAAGCCCGGAGCTCAGGTGCTGTCCGGCACGGAACAGACCAGTCTGGATTTGTTCCGGGAAGAGGGCGCTGTCGAGGCGGTGGCCGGAGCCCGGGGGCTGAAGCCCGCCACGATCTACGGGCACCTGGTCAAGGCCATCGCCCTGGGACATGTCTCGGCGGCGGAGGTGACGGGCCTGTCCCGTGGGCAGCTCTCGCGCATAGAGGACATGATCGGGTCCATGCGGGTGCGCGGCGTGGCCTCGCTTGGCGCGGTGATCGAGGCGCTCGATGGGGAATTCAGCTACGAGATCCTGCGTTGCGTCCAGGCCGGGATGCTGAGGGAACAAGCGGAGCAGGCATGAAAATCTATCTTGTCGGCGGGGCGGTGCGCGATCAGATGCGGGGGCAGACCCCCGTGGATTTCGATTTCGTGGCCATCGGCGGAGATGAACGGGAACTGCGCAGGCGGGTGCCGGGCCTGACCAGGGTCGGGCAGGGCATCCCGGTCTTCGTGCGCGGGAAAAGCCAGTACACAATCTCGGATTTTTCGAGCATCGAGGACGACCTGTGTTCCCGCGACCTGACCATAAACGCCCTGGCCAGGGATGATTCCGGCCAGATTGTGGCCCACCCCAAGGCGCTTGCCGACCTGCGCGATAAGATTCTGCGCCCCGTAGCTCCGGCCAATTTTTTGGCCGATCCCTTGCGGGTCATTCGCGCGGCCCGTTTTGCCGCCGCGTTTCCTGATTTCACGGTGCATGAGCAATTGCTGGCGGCCATGAGCGGCGTTAGCGCCGACGCGCTTGGCCGCGTGGCGGCGGAGAGGGTCGGGCAGGAGGTTCTGAAAGCCTGCGCCGCACCCGCACCGGGAAATTTCCTGCGCGTATTGCAGGCCGGGGGCAGGCTTGCGCCGTGGCTGGCTGAATTCACGGACGCGCACTCCATACCGGCCGGTCCTCCTGAGTTTCACGATGCGAGCGTGCTGGAACACACCGCCCGGGTCATGGACAGGTGCGCCGGAGACGCCCTTGGGGCCTGGATGGCGTTGTGCCACGACCTGGGCAAGACCGTGACTCCAGCCGAGCTTCTGCCCCGGCACCACGGGCACGAGGCGGTCGGCCCGGACATGGCGCAAGGCCTGGCCCTGCGCTTGCGCCTCCCGAACCGTCACGGCGCGGCCGGACGGTTGGCCGCACGCTGGCATATGGCCGCCGGACGCTACTCGGACCTCAAGCGGTCAACCCGGGTGCGCCTGCTGCTGGAACTCGACAAGGCCGGGATCATGAAGAATTTTTTTCGGCTGGTGGCGGCGGATCGTGGCGGCGAGCAGCTGGAGCTGGCGCGGCGTGAACTGGCTGTGATCAAGTCCGTTCGACTGCCGGAAAAACATCGTGACCTGGGTCCAAGGAGCGCGGATATTCTTTTGATGCTGCGGTGCGAGGCGCTCAACGAAAATTCCAGGGCCCAAGGGGCCAGCGAAGATGGAAGTGCTGGCATGCGGGGGTGAATCCCGGAGGAGGTCTCATGAAGTGGTCTGTTGCAAGCGGTACGGCGTCGATTCTTGTTTTCTGTCTTTTTGCGCTGACCGGACAGGCCGCTTCCGGGGCGGCGGACGATGTTCTGGTCTATGAGCGTCAGGGCTGGATCTGGAGCTGCGATGGCGAAGGCGGCAAGCAGAAGCGTCTGATCCGGGGCGCAAGGCCAGGTGTCAGCCCGGACGGACGGCTGATCGCCTTTTTTCGGCCTAGCGAGGCCGGGCATGAGGACATGTCCGACTTGTGGATTTTCGCTCCACAGAGCGGAAGGGAAACGCGGATCGCCTCGTCGCTTTTCGCCGCATCGGCTCCGGTCTGGTCCGGGGTGGGCGCCTGGCTCGCCTTTTTGGCCCGTGACGCCCGCGCGCTCACCAGTCTTGTGGTCATGACCGCCGACGGCTCGGTAATGAGCACTCCCTTGCGGGAGGACGGCGAGGGCGTGGGGTTTCTTTGCGCACTGTCCGTGACGCCGGAAGACTCGCTGCTGGTGCATGACATGGTGAATGCCTACTGGGTGGACCCTGATGGCGGGGTGCTCAAAAGCGTTCCGCTGGCGAAGATCATGGGCTCAAGGGCGCAAGGCGTCACCAGTCTGGACAGCTTCTCGGTTTGTCCGACGGACCTGACGGTGCTGGTCTTCAGCCACGCGGTTTCCGGGACCCCGCGTTTCGAGAGCGTCATGCATGAGCCGAGTTCCGCCCTGTCTCTGCACGACAGCTGGGTCGGCGTGGGCAAGAACATGCAGATCACGCCGCGTGAGATCACCGCCTTTGATCCGGTCTGGTCCATGGACGGTAGGCGAATCTATTTTGTCGGCTACCGGGATACCCAGGCCGCCGATGCGGAGCTGTTCCGGATTTTGCGTGTCGACCGTTTCGGTTCGGGGCTCAAGGAATTGACTCTGGGTGAGAGCGTAAGCGTCGGGTCAAGGTCCGCCGGGCGTTGATGGGGGGCTTTGGTCTTTCTTATCTGATCTGGCGTCTGATGGCCGCGAAACACAGGAACAGCCCGGCTGCCAGGATGGCGACCTTGCCGAAGTCAAAGCGGGCGTCCCTCTCCAGGGCGTTTACGTAGGGCAGGGCGGGCAGGTAGAAAACGGCGCTTCTGCCCTTGGAGATGCCTGCGCTCATGGCAGTGCCGATGGTCTTGGTATTGCCGGGGATGATCCGTCCGTCGGGGAGGGTGAACTCAAAGCCCACCGAGTAGCTGTAGCTGTTGGCCACGGGCGCCTGGCGGTCGCCGAGCTCGCGGCGGATGACGGTGATTTCGCCGGAGGCCCGTGCGCCGATCACGGGCAGCAGGGGAATGAACGTGCCGTAAAGAGTCAGGAGCAGTCCCACGACAAAGACGATGATCCTGGGGAGAAGCGGGGTGTTTTTCGGGGTTTTGGGCATGTCGTTATGTTGTGACGTCCATGCCTATTTTTGATATTTCCTCGGCATGGGCAGCCGCCATTTTTCGTAGATCGGGGCCAGTTTGCCCTGATCGGCCAGTTCGCGCATGCCCTCTTCAAAGATCTGGCGCAGCTCCCGGCCGCGTTTGGAAGTGGAGAAGACGGGGAAATACTGGCGAAACCCCACGGATTCCATGCGGTAATCATTTTCATCGAAGGGCGTCTTGAGCGCTCGCATGGATTCTGTGATGAGGTTGCGGTCGTCGACGTAGAAGTCGGCCCCGCCGCGGACGACCCGCTCCAGGGCTTCGATTCCGCTGGTGGTTTCGCTGAACTCGATAGGCACCGGGAAATCCTTGGGGCTGTAATATCCGAGCCTCCAGACCAAACGTCTGTTCGTCATGGAAGACACTCCATCCCAGAAGGGGAAGGCGGCCTTGCGGAAGATGGCGTGGAACTCGCCTTCATACATGGGTTCTTTTGCCAACTCCAGGCCGTCCACGGGGTCCGACAGACATGTGTAGGTGTCGATGGTGCCTTCGCGGACCATGATGAGCCCCCGCTTGGCCGGCACCTCCAGGTGACGGACCGTATTTCCGCCGGGGCCGTAGATGGCGCGCATCAGGTCATGGTAAAGTCCCTGGCCGTCGTGGCTGGTGAAACCATCCCAGAGCGGGGACCCGGTGAGCACCTGGTCGGCGCGCCCGGACGCGGGGATCGCCAGGAAAACGAGCATGGCAAGGAGGAGCCGGTACGGGTTTCGGGGGCTGATCATGAACAATGCGCTTACCGCAGCCTGCTTTCACGAACAAGAAGAATCTGCTTTTTTGTGCCGATTGTCGCCATTGCGGGCTTGCGTCCGCGCTCCCGACATGATTTGTTTTGCCTTGACTCAAAAGGGACATATCGGTCCCGGCCCGCGTTGATCCGCTTTGCGTCAAGGTCAAGGCCGCGCGTGTTTCATCATTCAACCGTTGAAGGCTTTCATGCAGGATATTCTGAATCGATCCGGGCAGAAGATGGTTTCACTTCTGGATCTGACCTCCCTGACCGGCGTCGAAACCGAGGCCGATATCGAGGCGCTTTGCTCCCGGGCGTCCGGACCGTGCGGCCAGGTTGCCGCCATCTGCGTCTTTTCACGCCACCTGCCCTGGGCGATAGCCGCCCTCAAGCGCAGGTCTCTTGAGCGGATCGGTCTGGCCACGGTGGCGAATTTTCCGGGAGGCGATCTCGACCCGGCGGGGACCGTGCGCGAGATCGACGAGGCTCTTGCCCTTGGCGCCACGGAAGTGGACCTTGTCTTCCCTTACCGGGCATTTCTGGATGGCCGCGAGAGGGAGGTGAAAGACTTTCTGGATGCCTGCCGCCGGGCCTGTCCGGTGCGGCTCAAGGTCATTCTCGAGACCGGAGTGCTCGGGAGCCGGGAGGCGATCCATGCGGTCGCCAGCCTGGCCGTGGATCACGGCGCGGATTTTTTGAAGACCTCCACGGGCAAGGCTGCGGTCCACGCCACGCCCGAAGCGGCCCGGGTCATGCTTCAGGTCATCGCCCAAAAGGGCACCCCGACAGGTTTCAAGGCTTCGGGCGGATTGCGTACCATGGCCGATGCCCAGGTCTATCTGGATTTGGCGGAGGAGATCATGGGCAAGGACTGGATCGGTCCGCACACTTTTCGCTTCGGGGCCAGCAGTCTGCTGGATGATATCCTGGCCCGGACGAACTCGTCGGAGAGTGCATGAGGCGGGTCTGCCTGCTTGTGCTCGACTCCCTGGGAGTGGGCGGTGCTTTGGACGCGGAACAATTCAATGACCTTGGCGCAGACACGCTGGGGCACATCGCCACGGCCTGCGCCCAGGGATTGGCCGACGTGGGTCGCAAGGGGCCGCTTCGGCTCCCGACACTTTCTTCGCTGGGGCTGGGATTGGCGGCCGAACTGTCCACGGGTGAGCTTCCTCCCGGCCTTGAGGTGTCCGGACCTGTTTCCGGCAAATATGGATGCGCCTCGGAAATCAGCCGGGGCAAGGACACTCCGAGCGGTCACTTTGAAATGACCGGAGCTCCGGTGCTCCAGAATTGGGGGTATTTCACGCCGGACACGAATTCCATCCCGAAGGAACTGCTGGACGAGCTGGTGGCCCGCGCCGGTCTGCCCGGAGTGCTGGGCAACTGCAAGGCGTCGGGTATCGAGATCCTGGCCCGCCTCGGCGAGGAACATCTGCGCAGCGGCCGTCCCATCGTCTACACATCCGTGGACTCCGTTTTGCAAATCGCGGCCCATGAAGAGGCCTTTGGTCTTGAACGCCTGCTCGATGTTTGCGCCATCGCCCGGGAACTGGCGGACAAATACCGCATCGCCAGGGTAATCGCCCGGCCCTTTGTGGGTGACGGCGGCACGTTCTCGCGTACCGGCAACCGTCGCGATTTCTCCATCCCCGCGCCCTCGCCAACCATCCTTGACCTTCTGACGGCGGCTGGAGGGACGGTCTTGTGTGTTGGCAAGGTCGGAGATATTTTCGCCCATCGGGGAGTAGGCAAGAGCATTCGCGCCCATGGCCACGACCACCTCATGGACGCGACCCTGGCCGCCTGGGAGGGTGCCGGAGACCGGACGCTGGTCATGACGAATTTCGTTGATTTTGATTCGGTTCATGGTCATCGTCGGGATGTGGCCGGGTATGCCCGCGCGCTTGAATCCCTGGATGCCCGTCTGCCCGAACTCTTGTCGCGTCTCATGCCGGGCGACCTGTGCATTTTGACCGCCGACCACGGCTGCGACCCGACCTGGCCCGGCACGGACCATACCCGGGAGCGGGTGCCCGTTCTGGCTTATGGTCCCGGAATTGTCGCCGGATCCATGGGGGTCCGCGACTCGCTGAGTGATATCGGGGCCTCCGTGGCGCATTTTTTCGGCATCGACGGAACCGGACATGGCCGGTCGTTTTTTGCTCACGATGAGCTCTCAAACCTTTCCTAAGGAATACTCATGACCCCTGATTGCGGCCAAGGACCGGCCAATTTAGCCGAACGGATCATGCCCGCGCTGATCAGAATCCTGGTCTGGGGCGGCGTGTTCGCAGTCGTTTTCATACTGCGTTCCTTCTTTTTGCTTCTCTTTTTGACCTTTGTGTTCGGTTATATCCAGAATCGCGGCGTGAACAGGCTGCAGGGGCTGATTCCGAACCGACCGTTCCGGGTCGTGCTGGTGGCGAGCATATTCCTGGGTGTGCTCATTACCGTGGGAGTGTTTCTGGTGCCTCGGGCCAAGGAGCAGACCGTTCTTTTCATCACCGAGCTTCCCCAATATGTGGAGCGCCTGGACCAGGAACTTGGTGTCCTGGGTGAACGTTATCCCATGATCGCCAATGCCATCCCGGAGCTTGGAGCCCTGGCCGAGCACACCACGCCGAGCCTCGGCAGTTCGAGGGTCGCGGCCCTGGTACAGCAGCTCTTCGGCATGATCGACCATCCCGAAGGGCAGCACAAGGTCAATCAGTTGCTTGATCTGGTGCGCGGCGTGGGTGGCCGGATCGCGGCCATCGCCTCGGCTTTTCTGCTGGCCCTGCTCTTCTCTTTTCTCATAGTTCTCGATCTGCCCCGGCTTTCGGCCAGCGTGTGCTCCCTTGAAAATTCCAAGCTCGGTTTCGTTTATCGCGAGGTGGCCGGCAGCATCCAGGATTTTGCCATGGTCTTGGGCAAGGCCTTGGAGGCGCAGTTCGTCATCGCTTTGGTCAACGCCGTACTCACGGCCATTGGCGTGTCGTTGCTGGGTCTTGGTTCGACCATGGCTTTTTTGACCGTCATCGTCTTTTTGTGCAGCTTCATTCCGGTGTTGGGCGTTTTCATCAGCTCGGTGCCCATCTGCCTCATCGCCCTGCAAAGCTCGGGGCTGACCACCATGCTGCTGGCCATCGTCATGATCACGGTGATTCACCTGCTTGAGGGATACGTGCTCAACCCCAGGATCTATGGCTCCTACATGCGCATAAATCCCGTCATCGTGCTCGTCATTCTGACCATCGGAGCCAAACTGTTCCAGATCTGGGGCCTGGTGCTGGGCGTGCCCATCTGCACCTATATTTTTGGACATGTCATCCAGCACAAGGAAGAGGAGCCCCAAGCCTCCCTTGAATGCACCCGGGAAGACATGCCGGATTGAAATCGGGTCAGCCGTGCGCGTTCGCTACAGTCCACCCAAAATGCAGCGTCGATGAATGACAAGTAAATATTGATGGAGCCAAGAGTGGAAAATGCACTGCACATCGTGATTGTCGAGGAGCCCTGCCTGTCGCGCAATGTTCTGGTCAAGGCGCTCGGGAGCTGGGGCTATTCGTGTGAGGCTGTCGAGGACGAGGATGGAGCCTGGAAAGCTGCCCTGGCCGCGACTGTTCCGGTGCTGATTCTGGCGGACTGGCATTCGGATTTCATGGGCTGTGACGAGTTTTTCTGGCGGGTGCGCAACGAGCAGGCCTTGCAGGGTGCGTATCTGCTGGGCGGAATCCCGCGCGGGGCCGTGGGGGCGATCCGTCAGTGCATTTCCTCCGGAGCCGACGATTACGTCTATCGTCCCTATGACCTCGATGAAGTGCGCGTGCGACTGCATCTGGCATCCAAGGTCATGGGCCTGTCACCGGCAGGGGGCGTTTTTCCGGACTGATCCCCTCCCGTTCCCTTTTTCACCTTGTGGCGAAATCAGCCGGTCTTGGACCAGCGGATTTCGCCTCTTTTTTTCAGAGGGTCGTGGACCAGAAGAGGGCGTTTTTCTGGATCGCCATGTTCATCTCGGGCTGGACGAATTCCCTGGGACCTTCGACAAAGGGCAGATATTCGATGCTCGCCTCGCCTGCGCGCAATGATCCGCCCTGGATTTTGGGAAACAGGTTCTTGCGTGCCGGAGCCAGACGACCAAGGACCACGGGCAGGGCCTGGAAGGCCTCTTCCCTGGGCAGGGTCACGGGATGCAGGGGCGTGCGGGGCAGGATCTCAAGCGCCGGGGCTTCGGGCTGGTACAGGCTGACCTGGGCGCTCAGGTTCAGGAAAAGCCCGGGCCTGATCTTGAAGGCTGGGACTCGAAAGGAAAAGGCCGTCGATTCCATCCAGGGCAAAAGGGCGCGGGGCAGGTTGGTCAGACGGATCAGGTCGGCCCAGGTCTGGAGCCTGAATCCCCTGGCCTGGACGCTCAGATTCCAGAAGGGCAGGTAGATGTCCGGCTTCTCCTGCGTGTGCAGAAAATGAGGGGTGATGGGCTGGCCTCCCTCGGGACCGGGCTCCCATGCCGTGTCGCAGTGCGGACAGGTCTGCACCAGGCTCTGGCGGTCCCCGATCAGGTCCCAGCCGCATTTGGGGCAAAGGGTCGAGCTGAATTTGAGATTGCCGGGGGCCTTTTGCGCCTCGGAAGGGTCGATGCTGGCCGGTCCCAGATGTTCGCCGGTGATAGCGTCTACAAGCTCGTGGCTTTGAAAGACGGGCTGGTAGACAAGCGAGAGATTGTCGCCCACGCAGGCCGTGAGTTTGGGTCCCCTCTGGGCGGGCAGGCCGGGGAGGGCGCGCAGGAGCCGGGATTTGAAATCAGCGCTTGGTATGGTCGGGGGCAGAAAGAGGCCTTCCGTCGTCGGTTCCACGAAGGACAGTTCCATGGCCTGAGCGCGCAGCCCAAGAGATGGGGGCAGGGCCGGATTGTCCACGGCCAGGAGATTTGAATCGAGAATCTTGTGCTGCGTGTTTTGCGGTCCAAGCACAAAGGCGTTGCCCCTGAATCGCCAGTAGGGGACATGAATGAGCGTGCCCGGATGGCTGATGCGCGGCTTCAGACGATACTCAAAGGGTCCGCTGGAGTGAATGAACAGGCGGACCTGACAAAACGGACAGGAAAAAATCCTGTCCGTTTCCTCAAGCGCCACCGGCGCGCCGCATTGCGGGCATTGATGGGAGAGATGGCCGGTCATGGTCAGGCCATGCGCTCCCCGCAATGGTTGCAGAACGTGGATGAGGCCAAATTTTCCTGACCGCAGGACGGACACTTTGCCGTCTCGCGGATGCTGCCCGCCTGTCTGCCGCAGCGGGGGCAGAAGCGCGTGCCCGGAGCCAGATTTTTCCCGCACCCCTTGCACTTTTCGAAAACGACCAGCTGGTGTCCGCAGGAGGGGCAGAACTTGTCGTCCTGGCGGATGGACTGGCTGCATTCCGGACATTTGAGGCCGTTTGGCTGCGCGGCCGGAATCGTGGCGGACTGTCCTGCCATCTGCATGGCCTGGGCCATGAGCGAAGGCATCATGAAGCCCACCCCGAGGCCCATGGACTCGCCCGCGCTGCCGGGGTTCGCAGCCGCCTTTTCCATGGCGGATGCGGCCTTGAGCTGCATCAGCTTGTTCATGTCGTCGAACATGCCAAGCTTGGTCTTGTCGTCCATGGCCTTCTGGACTTCGGGCGGCGGTGTGATGGCGTTGATGAAGAGCTGGTTGAGCGACAGCCCGAAATGGCGGAAATCCTCCTGCAGACGTTCCCGCAGGCCCGCGGACCATGCTTCGTAACGACTGGGCAGGTTCAGGATGGTGTCCATGTTTTCGCCCAGGTAGTCATTGAACCTGGAGACGATGACCTTGCCCAGATAGTCGCTCAGGTCGGTCACGGAAAAGGAGCCCATGGTCCCCACCAGGGAGTTGATGAAGAGCAGGGGCTGCACGATCTGGATGTTGAACATGCCGTAGGCGCGCAGGCGAATGAGCCCGAGTTCCGAGTCCTTGAAGGCCACCGGCTCCCGGGTGCCCCATTTGAGGTTGGGGAAGACCTTGGTGTTCACCATGTAGGCTTCCGCCCGCAGCGGGCTCTCAAGCCCCCAGGGGATGCCCATGATCTTGTTCAGGATGGGGATGTTGGCTGTCTTCAGGGTGTGCCTGCCCGGTCCGAAGACATGCACGGCCTTGCCGTTGTAGAAGAAGATTCCGGCCTGGGATTCGCGTACGACCATCTGCGCGCCGTACTTGATTTCGCCGGAGCCTTCCTTTGGAAATCGCTGCGCGAATTCCTGCCCGCTGTCGTCAAACCATTCGATGAGCTCAAGAAAGAAAAGATTGTCGACGCCCATGTATCCTCCTGAATGTCCCGGAAATTTATCGTCACGAACCATAGGACGATTCACTTGCAATTACAACTTGGGGCCCTTAGTGAACAAGGCTTGTCACACGAAATGGAGGGGATCCCATGCACCGCAGCAAGGAAATCATGGCCGCTCGCGATATCGAGCGCACGCTTGACCGTCTCGCCTGTCAGATTCTGGAACAGATCACGGACCACGAGTCCATCGCCCTGGTCGGCATCCAGCGGCGCGGCGCGGACCTCGCATGCAGGCTGTGCGGCCTTCTGTCGGAACGGACCCGGCGGAAAATTCCCTGCGGTGAGCTGGACATCAATCTGTACCGCGATGACTGGACCTCTTCCACGGCCACTCCGAACATCAACGCCACGCGCATCGATTTTTCCGTGGAGGACAAGACCATCATCCTCATCGACGATGTGCTCTTCACCGGCCGCACCATCCGGTGCGCCCTGGAAGCCATTCTGGATTTCGGCAGACCCGAGGCCGTGAAACTTCTCGTGCTGGTCGACCGCGGGCATCGCGAACTGCCCATTCAGGCCGATTTTGTCGGCAAGACCGTGGCCACGGAACGGGACCAGCAGATAAATGTTTTCCTGCAGGAGCGCGATGACAAGGATCAGGTCGTGCTGGGCTGATTCATTTTTGCGTCAAAAAGATAAAGGCCGCCTCCCCATTGGGGAAAGCGGCCTTTTTTCATGTCGTGCCGGGTGGATCAGATCAGTCCCTTGTCGGCCAGAAATCCGCGCAGTGTCTCGGCGTTGGCCGGACTCATGGGGGTCAGGGGCAGACGCATTTCAAGGTTGATACGACCCATGAGAGAGAGGGACGTCTTGACCGGAATGGGGTTGGTTTCAATGAACATCATGCGTGAAAACGAGGCCAGCAGGAAGTGCATTTCCCGCGCCTTGGGCAGATCGGCCGCGAACCAGGCCGAGCAGAGCGCGCTCATCTTGTCGGGCAGGATGTTCGAGACCACCGAGATGACACCGCATCCGCCCACGGACAAAAGCGGCAGCACAGTGAAATCATCACCGGAGAGCACCTGGAAGTCGGGACCGCAGAATTCCAGAACCTGCGAGACCTGACTCAGATCTCCCGTGGCTTCCTTGATGCCCACCACGTCGGGGATGTCCTTGTTCAGCCTCGCCACCGTGTGCGGAAGCATGTTGACGCTGGTGCGACCGGGGACGTTGTAGAGGATGAAGGGCATGGACACTTCTTCGGCGATACGCTTGAAGTGCTGGTAGAGACCTTCCTGGGTCGGCTTGTTGTAGTAGGGCGTGATCAGCAGCGCGCCGTCGGCGCCTGCTTCCTTGGCAAAACGGGTCAGTTCCACCGCCTCGGCAGTGTTGTTTGATCCGGCTCCGGCCAGAACCGGCACCCGGCCCTTGACCTGGTCCACGCAAATTCGGATCACCCGCTTGTGTTCGTCGTGGCTCATGGTGGCGGACTCTCCGGTGGTGCCGCAGGGCACTACGCCATTGATCCCGCTCTGAATCTGCCATTCGATCAGTTGTCGATAGGCTTCCTCGTCAAGCTGGCCGTTTGAAAACGGGGTGACCAGGGCTGTAAACGCTCCTTTGAATTGCATCGTTTCCTCCCGGATTGGGGCTGTGGTTTATAAGCTGGCCGTCTTGCGCCTTAAAGGCCCAGGGCGGCAGGGCAGAACTCGCCCTTGTAGACGAGCTGGGCTTTGCCGCGCAGGAAAATGTCCGAGCCGTGAACCTTGATTCCGAGCACCTCGGACCCCGAGGTGGTCACTCGGGCCTCGGCATCGCAGAGATTCAGCGCGTGGGCCACGGCCACGGAAGCGGCGGCGCCGGTTCCGCAGGCGTAGGTCTCGCCCTCCACGCCACGCTCGTAGGTGCGCAGCAGGAGTTCCTGGCGGCTTAAGACCTGAATGAAGTTGGCGTTGGTCCCGGCCGGGGCGAAGCGGTCGTGATAGCGGACCTTGGCTCCAAGATCCTTTATATCGAGATTCTTGACGTCGTCCGTGACGATGACCGTGTGCGGAACGCCGGTGTTGGCGAAATGGGCCGTGAAGGTTTCACCGCCAAGATCAAGGGTGAAATTCAGGGCCATGTCCCGCGCCGGGGTCAGCTGCACTTCGACCTCGTCAGCTTCGGGGAAGACTTGGGCGTACACCGTGCCCGCGTCGGTGAGCATGAGGTGTTCGGCCGGGGCCATGCCCAGCTTGTGGGCCAAGAGGGTTGCGCAGCGCGAGCCGTTGCCGCACATCTCGGCGCGGGAGCCGTCGGCATTGAAAAAGTGCCAGCGCGTCGCGGCCTGCCCTGAGTTATCGATTTCAAGAAAGATGATGCCGTCCGCGCCGATGCTGAAGGCGTGCGGGCACAGCGTCTTGGCCCAGCGGGGCATTTCGGCGGGGGATATGGTCTTGGCGCGGTTGTCGATGACGATGAAATCGTTGCCGCTGCCTTGCATCTTGTAAAAAAATTGGGTCGGACCCGTGAAAATGGACATGCGTGTTCCTTCAGATATAATTTATTATGCGTGTCAAATTATGGGGAATTGCGCCAAAATGCAAGGAATTGGCTAGGGATTGAAGATGGCGTTGATTTCCGGGTCCGATGCGACGTCGCCGCCAAGAGGCGCGGACGTCGGCAAAACAGTGGTCTGCGGTTCCCAGACGATCTTGGCGCCTGGCTTGGGCAGACTCGGGATGGTCACGCCGAGGACGCTTCTGCCCTTGGTGAAGGCCCGCACCCAGAGCAGCGAGTTGTCGCGCAGGTAGAGACCGGCATAGCCCGGGCCGGGTCCCGATCCGAGAATGATGTCGAAAGCCGCGCCGTGGCGGTCGATGAAATCCTGTTCCCGGTTCGCACCCCAGGTGCTGACTCCGATGATCAGGTTGTACTTGCCGTCCTTGCGCACGGACTCGGCCAAAGCGGCGGTCTTGTCCTCGATATCGGGGTCGTGCTGACCGCTGTCGGGGAAAAGGATGAAGGCCAGACTGCCGTCTTGGACTTTGCGGGTGACCAGTTGCGGTTCGTCGAACGGGCCGACCCACTGACCGGCTTCGATACCTGCGTGTTCAAAGGCGACGGCGTCGTTGGGCGCGCGCAGCGCGATGTCGTAGCCAAGCAGGTCGTATGCCCTCTTGAGCATCGAGATGACCGAAGGATGTCTGTCCCTCTCCAGACCGAAGGGGGAAAACTCGTACCCGCCGCTGACAATGACGGTGTCCGCGTTCTCGCGCGCGGCTTTGAAATAGGTGGCCCGCCGGGCCAACCCTCCGTAGGTTTTACCCCCTCAACTGGGGCAGGGGGCGAATTCGCCCAGGCTGTTCGCGGAAAATATGATTGTCGTCTCGGCTCCGGCGAGGGTGGGCACGAAAAGGCCCAGGGCCACGATGATCCAGAGTGCGGCGCGGATGCTTGTTTTCATGAAAGTCTCTTTAGATCAGGGGTTTGAGAATTGGGCTGCGGGAGATGAGATCTTTGAGTCTGATGCGGCGTTCCATGATTTTCTTGGCGATCTCGCGAATGTCCTGCGCCGCCTGACAGGTGGGCGCGAATTTCAGGAGCGGAACCTGATGGCGGACGGATTCCGTGACCATGGGGTCGCGGTGAACCACGCCGAGCAGGCTGATGGGCAGGCTCAGGAAATGTTCGCAGGCCTGGGCCAGGCGGTTGAAGGCGTTTTTGGCTTCCTTCTGCGATTCGGCCATGTTCACGATGATCTGGAAATTTCTGATCTGACGCTGGGTGCAGAGCACCTTGATCAGGGCATAGCTGTCCGTCAGGGACGTGGGTTCGGGGGTGATGACCACGATCCGTTCCTGGGGCATGGCCGCGAACGAGAGCACCGTCGGACTGATGCCGGCTCCAAGATCGAGGATCAGGAAGTCGTAGCGCCGGAACAGGGCGTCGAGCTTGCCCAGCAGCAGACTCTGGACGTCATCGTCCATTTCCACCAGTTCGGCCACGCCCGAGGCCGAAGGGAGCAGGACAAGACCGTCTCCCGCCAGGGGAATGACCACGTTTTCGGCCGAGGTATCGCCGAGCAGGTCTTGCAGGTTTTTTTCAGGGGAGAGGCCAAGGAGCACATCCAGGTTGGCCAGTCCGAGGTCGGCGTCCAGCAGGACGAGGGTGTTGCCGAGTTCATGCAGGGCAAGACAGAGGTTCAGGGCGAGATTGGTCTTGCCCACGCCGCCTTTGCCGCTGGCGACGGAGATGCTGAGTGTCGTGTTGGCTTCGGTCATGTCGGTCCTTGTTCTACTCCGCGCTTGAAGATGGATCGGAGAATGAGGAAAAAAGAAAGCGTTTTTCGTTCTGGTGCACCAGCGACTGTTCCTCTCCGTGGACGAGGTCCAAGATGGGCGAGGTTTCGATCCTGTTTTTTCCGGCCCGCTTGGCCCGGTACAGGGCCTTGTCCGCCTCGGCCAGAAGTTTGACCGGGTCGGGGGTGAGTTTGCCCCGATAGCTCGCCACGCCCATGGACATGGTCATGGAGATGCGTGCGTCGCCGCAGATGATCCCAAAGCCCTGAATGACCGCCTGGACGCGCTCCAGGAGTTTCAGGGCCCGTGCCTGTCCCGTGCCCGGCAGCAGAAGGGCGAACTCCTCGCCGCCGATGCGGGCCGCCGTGTCGATCATTCTCATTTCGGCAAGCAAGATCGACGCCACGGCCTTGAGAACATCGTCTCCGCAGGGATGCCCGTGAGAGTCGTTGACGGCCTTGAAGTTGTCCAGATCCATGATGCACAGCGTCAGAGGCGTCTTGAAGCGCGAGGAACGTTCCACCTCCATGGCCATGGCCTGGTCGAACCCCCGGCGATTGGCCAGGCCGGTCAGTGCATCCAGGCCCTGCAGGACGGTCAGATGCTCGATGTGCTTCTTGAGCCCGACCAGCGCCGGAAATTTGTCGCCCTGCAGGGGCAGGACGACCCACTGTCCCAGTTTTTTCTGACGCAGTCGTTCGGCCCAGGACGGATCGGAGCCGATCAGGCGGACCAGGGCCGCCACCTCGGAGCTTGCCTGAGGCAAGCGCAGTTCCTTTTCCAGGGTCTCCAGCTCTTCCAGCAACGCTTCGTCAGGGGGGAGATTATGATTTGCCATGCAGGTACAGGAGATAGTTGTGAATGAATGCATCGATGTTGCCGTCGAGGACCGCGTCGACATTGCTGGTGTCCGTGCCTGTGCGGTGGTCCTTGACCAGACGGTAGGGCTGCAGGGTGTAGGTCCTGATCTGGGAGCCGAACGCGATGGCTCCCTTGGCGATATACTCGGCCTGCCGCTCGCTCGCGATTTTTTGCAGTTCAAGCTCGTAAAGGCGGGCTTTAAGGACTTTCATGGCCGCCTCCTTGTTCTTGTGCTGGGACTTTTCGTTCTGGCACTGCGCCACCAGGCCCGTTGGGATGTGCGTCACGCGCACCGCCGAATCCGTCGTGTTTACGGACTGACCTCCCGGTCCGCTGGAACGAAAGATATCGACCCGGATGTCCTCGTCGCGGATTTCGATTTCGATGTCCTGACCTGCGTCAGGGTAGACGTCGACGGAGGCGAAAGAGGTGTGCCGCCGACCGCTGGAATCGAAGGGCGAGATGCGGATCAGGCGGTGGGTTCCCTTCTCGCCCTTGAGTTGGCCATAGGCGTAGGGGCCGTGAATGTGCAGGGTCACGCTCTTGATGCCCGCCTCGTCGCCGGGCAGAAGATCAAGCAGCTCGACCTTGAAACCCGTCCGCTCGGCGAAACGGCGATACATGCGCAGCAGCATCTCGGCCCAGTCCTGGGACTCGGTCCCGCCCGCGCCGGGATGAATTTCGAGGATGGCCTCGCTTATATCCTCGGGATCGCTCAGCAGGGTGCGCATCTGGGCGGCCTCCAGCTTGGCGCTCAAGTCCTCCAGGGCCTCATCCAGCGCATGCAGCATCTCTTCGGTCTGCTCCGAGGCGGCCATCTCGACCCATTCCAGGGCGTTGTCACGGGCTTGCAGAAGGGCTTCCCATTCATCGACACGGCTTTCGAGCTGGGTCTTTTCCTGGAGTACCGGGGTCAGCAGTTCGGGTTTGTCCCAGGCTCCCGGCGAGGAAAGTTGTTTTTCTATTTCGTTGAGGCGTTCCTTGCTCCTGCGCAAGTCAAAGCCGCCTCCAGAAGTCGCTGAAGCGTTCGTCCAGTTGCGCGGCCCTGGCCTTGAGTTCTGAATATTGCAGCATGATGTTCTCGATTATGTGTGTGTTTGTCGACCTGCCCGCCAAAGCACCCAAAGAAAGGCGATCGTCAGGATGGGAAAGGCCATGTGAATCAAATAGAAATGTTCGTGGTAAAAGGTCTTCTCTGTCAAGAGCGGTATGGCCGGATCGTGCGCAATTTTGGTCGAGAAGAGTGTCGTTGGGCCGCGTAGGCTTCCATCAGGACCGATAAAGGCGCTCACGCCGGAGTTGGTGGAGCGGATGATGGCCCGGTTCTGCTCCACTGCGCGCAGTACGGAGAGATGCAGGTGTTGCCACGGCGCTGACGAGTGGCCGAACCAGGCGTCGTTGCTGATGTTGACCAGTACGTTGGCCCCAAGCTCGACCTGCCTTTGGGCCAGTTCGGGAAAGATGGCTTCGTAGCAGATCAAGAGGCCCATTGCCATCGGGCCGGACTGGAGCGGTTCGGTGTTGCGGCCGGGCCTGAATTCGAACTGCCCCGGGACCAGCTTGGTGATGAAGGGCAGCCATTTGCCCAGGGGCACGTATTCGCCGAAGGGTACGAGGTGCTCCTTGTCATAGGCGGCCAGGGGTTCCCCGTTTGCGCCCAGAAGATAGGCGCGATTGTGCAGGACATACGAGGGCGCATCCGGTTCCATGGGGATGGAGTAGGCCGGGGCTCCGGCCAGGACCGGCACCTGCATCCGCGCCACGCCAAGGCGCATGTTCGTGGTCAGGTCGGACGGGTCCTGGAAATAGAAGGGCATGGCAGTTTCCGGCCACACGACAAGGTCCGGCGCGTTTTCGGCGACGGCCTTGAACGAAAGGTCCAGATAGGTTTTAAGGATGTCCGCCTGCATGCCCACATCCCATTTGAGGCCCTGATCGATGTTACCCTGGATCATGGACACCGAGGCCGTGGCCTCGGGATTTCGGGGGCTGGACGTCAACCCGGGCAGCAGGCACAGGCCGATCAGGGGGAGTATGGCCACGCGTGTGGCACTATTGCCGATGAGAAGGCTATGGCTCACGCACACAATCAGTCCGGATATCCCGAAGCCGCCTACCCAGGCGGCCAGGCCCAGGGTCGTAGGCCAGGGGGCCATGGCCTGTGCCAGGGTCAGCCAGGAAAAGCCGGTCAGGAAATGGTTGCGAACCAGCTCCAGACTGGCCCACAGCAGCCCAAGGGTAAGCATGGCCAGGGGCTGGAATATCTGGGGTTTGATCAGGTGCACGCCCATGCAGAAGAGCCCTGCGTAAGCGGCGAGCAGGGCTCCGACCAGGACCGGGCAGGGCAGGGCCAACACCCATGGCAATCCGCCGTGGTCGTGCACGGGTATCGCCAGCCAGTAAAGGCTGGCGGCATATCCGGGCAGCGCGGTCAGGAATCCGTTTTTGAAGGCCTGGGCATGGCTTTGGGCCCAGAGCGCAGACAAGATAAGCGCGGCGGGCAGCAGCAGTATGGCCATGGGAAAGTGCAGGAGCGGATTGGCAAAGCCAAACCAGGTCCCAGCGAGAGCCATGCCCATGGGACCGAAACGGTTCAGGAGAGAATCATGACACTGGCTTTGAGACGATGACCCATTGGATTTGTTTGACATCTGCTTCCTTGATGAGAAACGTGTAACCCTGCAGCTCCAGGGATTCGTCGGTCTCGGGAACGCGGCCGAGCTGTTCGCTGATGTAACCGCCCACGGTTTCGACCTGTTCGGATTCCAACAGGATGCCGCATTCCTCGTGCAAGTCTTCAAGGATGGTTCGTCCTGAAACCAGATACGTGCCTTCATCCATGGGCTGGATATCCTCGGGGCGTATGGGGTCGTATTCGTCCTCGATGTCGCCGACGATTTCTTCCAGGACGTCTTCGAGAGTGACCAGCCCCGCCGTTCCGCCGTATTCGTCCAGAACGATGGCCATGTGCTGTTTGTTGCTCTGGAAATCAAGCAGGATGTTTTTGACGTTCTTGGTTTCCGGAATGAAATATGGTGGCCGCAGGACGGACGCCAAGTCCGCCGGGGCCTCTTCGTCGCCGACAAAAAAGCGCAGCAGCTCCTTGCAGTGCAGCACGCCTACAATCTGATCCTTGGTTTCCTTGTAGATGGGCAGACGCGAGTGCCCGCTTTCAAAGAATTTTCTGGCGACTTCCGTGATTGTTTCGTCGATTTCGGCACAGACGATGTCCGTGCGGGGAATCATGATTTCGTATGCTTGTTTGTCATCAAGCTGCAGAACGTTCAAAAGCATGGACATTTCATCGTTCTGCAGTTCACCGCCGTCTTTGGCTTCCTGTATGGCTTCTTCCAGATGGCATTCGCCCTTGCGTGAAAAAAAGCGTCTCAGTGTAGTCCAAAGTCGACTGTCAGGGCCCTCATCCATAGATACGTAGTCCTCCAATGGAAGGTTTACAGGTTGAAAAACGATTGTTCATCTAAACAATTTCCCGTTCCCGGTAAAGCTCCAGGTGGCGCTTGAAAACCCAGGTGACCAAATCGTCGATGCCGCGTTCGGGATCGATCTTGACCCAGTCTATGGTTTCCGTGCCATCGGTTGAGCAGCATTCCACGAATTCGTAGCCGAGCATTATGACCCCATGATCGGGGTCATGGGCCTTGGTGCGCAGTCTGGCCGCCATGAAGTACGGAGGAAACTCCATTTTATCGGTCCGCTCAAGCTCCAGACGCATGAACAGGACCGGATGCCTGGCCACGAAATCATCCAGCCCGTCGTAAAGGTGTGGATCAAAGGACAGCTTGATGCCGCCGCCGGAAAGGTCCAGCACCTTCAGTCCTTCAGGGGCGTTGCGGGTATAGACGGCCAGGGGGGCGGGCCAGTTTTTGGGGTCTGCCTCGAAATGGAAGCTCCCGTCCTCGGTTGCCGGCCAGATGCGAAAATCCTTTATGTCTCTGGGTGGAAGCTCCAGCCGCAGATGCTTGCGTTTCTGGCCAAGCTCGATTTTGGGTGGCAGGCCGAGGATCACATAGGAGATGTCCCCTTTCTTCCAGACGCCGACCACCTGGGATGCGAAGGTGTAGTAATAGGGCTGCTTGTTTTCCCGGGGAATGCGGAAATAGCATACCATGAGCTTGCCGATCCATGCGTCGGACGGATTCACGCCAAGGGGCATCTCAAGGGTGATGCCCGTGTCCGCCAGTTCGAAAAGCGTGCACGAGATGGTCTGGCGGGATGTGGTTATGGGATGGAAGCTCATGTCGATGCGGCTGCGCAGGACCATGGCCTGTTCCATGATGGAGGAGATGTCTTTGGGTATTACGGTGGCCCCGGACTGCCGGTTCCAGGGCGCCCCCCCGCCGAGACGTTTCCAGATGATGTAGGCCAGAATGACCGCCCCGACCAGAACCGCCGTGGTCACGATGCGGCTTTCTTCAGGCTGATGTCCGCCGGAATTGAAGAAGGCCAGGGATATCTGCCGTAGCGGGTTTTCCGAGGCCTGAATTGAAAACAGGTCGATCATCTTCTGTCTCGCTCAAGGTTGTTCCGGTCGGTGAATGGCAGCCAATGTGCATACTGGGTTGTCCGGCGAATGTTTCGCGGTGGCCAAGGCGGGGGCCATGCTCCGTCGCATCGTTGCGCGCCCCGTGTTTCTTGCATTGCGCAGGCCCTTTTGCATGGCCGGATATGCGAAAAAAAGCAAGAATTGAAGCAACAAGGGCCAGACTCAAAAGAATGTGTCCGTTTGCGATTAAAGCGCGGGCGGGCGCAAAAGCATCTTAGAGCAGGCCCGGCATTGCTCCGGGCGTGTTTCGGTCCAGCGCTCCGGATTCAAGCAGTTCGCTCAGTTCTCCCAGAAGCCTCACCTTGTCGCGGGGCAATCGTCCGGCGAGGGGCAGGATGTTGGAGCTGTGGTCGGCCCGAAACACGGTTCGTGCAAGCTCCAGACCTAGAAGGATGTCGCGCAGTTCGCGCACGGACTGCTCTTCGGTGAGTTCCGTGAAACTCCCATCCGCGATGCGGCGCGCAAGGGCCGTGCCCGCAATGGGGACCAGACGCAGGCAGGACAGCAGGGACGGCTGCATCGCGTTCAGCGCATCTGCGGTCTGCCGGGCATGCATCGCGGACAGCTCCTGTCCGCCAAGCCCGACGAGGACCATGACCGAGACGGTCAGCCCGGCGTTTTGGGCGCGCAGGCAGCCGTCGATCATTTCGTGGACCGTGCCGCCTTTGGCCATGCGGCGTAGGACTTCGCCCGAACCGCTTTCAAGGCCGAGATACAGCGTATGCAGGCCTTTTTGGCGCAGGCGCTCAAGCTCGGCATCGCTCTTTCCCGCCAGGGCCTGTCCGGAGGCATAGCAGTTGACCCTTGAAAGTCTTGGAAAGGCCGCGCGCGTCGTTTCCAGAATGGTTTCCAGCATCGTGGCTGGCAGGGCCAGGACATCGCCGTCGGCCAGAAAAATCCGCCGGGCGTCCGGGTCCCGCGCGGCGGCCAGGGCGATGTTCCGGCTCACGGCCGCCTGGTCGTGCACGCGGTAGGCAACGCCCCTGTACATGGCGCAGAAAGCGCAGGAATTGTGCGGGCAGCCGTCGGCAACGCGGATGAGGGCGCTTCCTGCTTCGGCGGGCGGCCTGAACATGGTGTGTCCGTTTTGGGTCATGCCTGCCGCGCCGTCGGCATTGAGCGCAGGAACCGCTCCAGATCCTGTTGGGAGATGGGCTTGGCCAGATGTCCGTTCATTCCAGCGGCCATGAAACGCTCGGTGTCGGAAGGGAACGCATGGGCGGTCATGGCCACGATGGGTGTCTCACCACCCTCGGACTTTGGCCAGGACCGAATGATGCGGGTCGCTTCCAATCCATCCATTTCAGGCATCTGGATGTCCATGAGCACCAGATCAAAAAACTCGTTGCGCATGCATTCAAGCACTTCCTGCCCGGTTGTGGCCAGAGTGGGCGTGTGCCGCATGCCTTCGAGGAACTTCATGGCGATGGTGCTGTTGACGGGATTGTCCTCGGCCACGAGCACCTTGAGCGGAGCCATGGGCTGTTCGTCGTCGAGCTGCGGTGCCGGGGTGTTCTTGAGCTCGCGCGGCGGCGCGGATTGCAACGGCAGGCAGACGGCAAAGAGCGATCCGCTCGGGCTCGATTCAAAGGCCAGGGAGCCGCCCAGCAGTACAACCAGATGTTGGGTGATGCTGAGGCCAAGGCCCGATCCCTCGAATTTGCGGGTCTGGGTCGAATCGGCCTGCGCAAAGGGCGCGAACAGGCCGGGCTGGGCCTTGTCGGGGATGCCCACCCCCGTATCCTCCACCTCGATGAAGACGCGGTGCTCTCCGGGTTTGACGGGAGTCAGGCTTGAGACGCGAATCTCGACCTTGCCGCGCAGGGTGAATTTGACCGCGTTGCCGATGAGGTTGGTCAGGATCTGCCGGATGCGCACCGTGTCCCCGAGCAGGGCCGGGGGGACGGTTTCATCGACAGTGCCGCGCAACGCAAGACCCCGGTCCAGGACCACGGCCTGAAAGCTGTCCGTCAATTCTTCCATGAGTTCGCGGAGGTCGAAAGGCTCCTGCATGACTGGCATGCGTGAGGCTTCCAGCCGGGACAGGTCCAGAATGTCGTTCAGAAGCCGGAGCAGGCTGCGGGAGGAGCGCATGGCCGTTTGCAGATACTGCTGGATGACGGCCGGATCGGAGTTGTCCATGGCCAGCTGGAGCATGCCCATGACACCGTTCATGGGCGTGCGGATCTCGTGACTCATGTTGGCCAGGAATTGGGTCTTGGCCTGGGTCGCGCTTTCGGCCTGCTCCTTGGCCAGCGAAAGTCTGGATTCGGCGATGCGCCGCTCTTCGACCTCCTCGCTCAGTTTGGTGAAGGCCTCAAGCAGTCCGCGTCGCATTTTCTCCAGCGAAGCGGTGACCTGATCAAGTTCGTCGTTTCGAAATTTTTTGCCCAAGGCGATGGGCTGCTCAAGATTGACGGGGGAGATGTCCCGGACTTGGGCGGCCAGGGCATGCAGATGCATGCCCACCTGGCGGTGAAAAAGAAATAGCAGGGCCGAGACCAGCAGCAGTGCGACAATGGTTTCGCCCACGAGGAGGTCCAGGAATTCGCGGCCGACCTGGGCCCTGATCCTGTCTAGAGATGCGACCAGCACCAGTTTGCCAAGCGCATAGGGCTGATCATTGAAGGAAAACGTGAGGTCGAATTCACGCCTTATGGATCTCTTGGCATCGACACGGCCGGCCTCGGCGATGGTTTTGCCGGACTGGACAATGGCCGCGTGCACGAAGTTCGGCCGCGCAACGAGTCCTTGCAGCTGGATGTCCAGCAGCGTGGTGTCGAGCTGCCACAGACTCGCGGAGATGCTGTTGAGATCGCCGGATGCCACCTGATCCATCGATCCATGCACGGCCGCGATGTTGCTTTTGTATTTGAAATGAAGCTGGGCGGCGGCCAGGATGGTGCTGGCCACCAGGCTCAAAAGCCCCATCGAGATGATCAGGCGCAGGCTGAGGCTGTGGCGGGTAGAAAACATGCAGATCCTTGGAGTGGTGCTCCAGCGGGGGGTAACGGCGATAACGAAGTCCATGCCAGCGTGTGCCGTCTTAAAGGAGGGTGAACGCTAGCGTTTCATGTTTTTTTTGACAAGAGCGCAATTTTTGCCCGGGTCTCTCTTTTGCCAACAGGCCTGCGTGCTGGTAAGGCTGCTGGTCATGAAACATGGCATGCACTTTGGCGACTATCTCGACCTGGAATGGTTCCTGGAAAAGGACAGGATTCTTGATCCCGGAGAAATCCTGGACCGGGATCGTAAAATCGGGCTGGCGGCCCAGGCGGACTCAGTGCCTCAGACGCTGCAAGGCGCATACTGGCTGGAGCGTCGCCGGGACACAGGCACCGGGGGGCTGCCTTCGCACTCGCTGAACTCGGTCCTGATCGCACTGCGTCTGCTGTTTGGCTTCGGCGGCCTGCTGGCGGGCATATCCCTGGTGCGGGCGCTGCTCATGTATTCGGGAGTCGAGCCGGTCAATGTCTCGGTTTTTTTGCTGCTGGCCGTCCTGCCCCAGGCTGGTCTCAGCCTGCTGGCCGCCGGACTGCTGCTGTTCAGAGGGCTGCGCCGGACCGAATTTCGCATTCCGCTGCGCCCCCTGTTCGATCTTGTCTGGCGCAGGCCAGGCAGCCTTTCGCCCCAGGCCGGATTTGTCCGTGCACTTATTCTGCGTCGAGGCTGGCCCGCGCGGATGCTGGGCTGGGAAAGCTTGCGGCTCATGCATCTTGGTGGTTCCTGTCTGGCTTTCGGCTCTTTGGCGGGATTGACCGTCAGCGTCGCGGTCACGGATCTGGCGTTTGGCTGGCAATCGACCCTGCGGGTCGGGGCGCAGGGCATGCACACCCTGGTCATGGCCCTGTCCACGCCGTGGTCCTGGCTGCCTGCCCAGTGGGGCCTGACACCGACCCTGCTCCAGATCGAGGGCAGCCGCATCATCCTGAAGGACGGCATTCAGGCCCTGGCCAGCGCGGATCTCGTCGCCTGGTGGCCGTTTCTGTGCATGTGCCTGCTGGTCTATGCCTTGCTGCCCAGACTCATTCTGCTGGCGTCGGCCCACTGGATGCTGCGCCGCGCGGAACGGCGTTTTGTCCATCCCGACCTCGGGCGCATCGTCGATCGCATGCAGGCGCCGTTGCTTGGCTCTGCCAGGGTCGGGGAGATCCCGGCCGCGCCTTTGCATCTTGGCGTCAACGCGACTGCGGGTACGGAGCAATCCAGAGGGCAGGACCAGACCGGAATCGGCTGCGTGCTGCTTCTGCCGCCGGAGCTTCTGGGGCGAATCAGGGATGATCTCCTTTCCGATTTGACACGGCGGGTCTGTGGCTATCCTCCCGGGCGGGTGATTCCCGTCAGTCTGGAAGTGGACGGAATCCGGCAGATGCTGGACGATTGCGCCGGACTCGACTGGGCCGGAGGCTTCGAGCGTTATGTGGTGCTTATCGAGGCTTGGCAGCCGCCCATCCGTGAAAACCTGCTGGCCCTGACGCTGCTTGGTCAGGAAAACGACCGCGGCCGGAATCTGATCCTTGTTTTTTGCGGCCGTCCCTCCGGTGGTGACTGGCTGACCGCCCCCGATGAAGCCGCGCGGGAGGTCTGGACCGATGCCGTGGCGCGTCTGGCCCCGCTGCGTGTTGACATTTTTGGAGCAAGCACATGAAATCCATGCCCATTTTTGCCGTCATAGGTCACCCCAACGAAGGAAAATCCTCGGTGGTGGCCACCCTGGTCGAGAACGACCGGATCCGCATCAGTCCCCGTCCGGGCGAGACCATGGAGTCCATGACCTATCCGGTCAGCATCGACGGAGAAGACGTCATCGCTTTCGTGGACACCCCTGGTTTTCAGAACCCGGTGCAGACCCTGGGCTGGATGCGAAAATTCCGGGGACCGGAAAGCGAGGTTTTCGCGGCGTTTCTGGCCGAGTTCAGGGACGATCCGGGCATGGCTCACGAGTGCGAATTGCTGACCCCGGTGCGCGACGGGGCCGGGATCATCTATGTGCTCGACGCCTCCCGGCCCCTGCGGCAGGTCGACAAGGCCGAGATGGAGATTCTGCGCCTGACCGGCAGGCCACGCATGGCCATCCTCAACTGCAAGACCGGGGAGGAGCAGTTTCTGGAGGAATGGAAGACCGAGCTACGCAGGCATTTCAACATGGTGCGGACCTTCAACGCCCTGCGCGCGACCTTTGCCGAGCGCATGCGCCTGCTTGAAAGCCTGCGCGCGCTCGAACAGGACTGGGAGGATGCGCTGGGTCTGGTGGTGGATGTTTTCGCGCGTGACTGGCAGCGCAGGAATGCGGAGTGCGCGGCCCTGGTCTGCGATTTTCTGCGGCGGGTGCTTGGCATGGCCGAGACGGCGAGTCTTGCCGACCCAGACCGCAGGGCCGAAGTGGAGGCCCGCCTGGTCACGCGACTGGAAGAGCGAATCCGGCAGGAGGAGGAAACCTTGCACGAACAGGTCTGTCTGCAATTCCGCCATGACCGGCGTTCCTTTGTGCTGCCGGAACAATCGGTGCTGCGCCAGGATCTGTTTTCCCGCACCACCTGGACCGTCCTGGGCCTCAGCAAGGGCAAGCTCGTGGCTGCGGCCGTGGCCGCCGGTGGAGCGGCGGGGGTCGCGCTTGATCTGGCCACGCTTGGCAGCAGCCTGGGGCTTTTCGCCGCCGTGGGCGGAGCCACCGCCGGACTCGCGGCCCTGTTTCAGGGCGAGCGGCTGGTGCGGGGCAAGGTTCTGGGGCTGGGCATCGGACAGCGCAGCGTGCAGGTCGGTCCCCTGGACACGGTGCAGTGGGTGTTCGTTTTGCTGGATCGTTTCCTGCTGCATTACTGGTACGTGATTCACTGGTCCCATGCCTTGCGGGACGAAGACTTTCTGCCGGCCCTCGCCGACGAGGGCGGCAAGCAGGGATTCACCAGCACCTGGAACAGGGAGTCGCGCGGTCTTTGCGCGGAGTTCTTCAAGGTCGCCACTGCGGGAGATGACTCCCGGGCCATGGAACTTGAAGCGGAACTGCGTCGTTTTCTGGAGGAGGAACTGGAGCGAATGTCCAGGCTTTAAGGCGATGCGATCCGTTCGGCGGGTCGGCGCATGAAGCGTGTCATTTCCTGCTCGCCGCCCACAGGTGCAGCGACAGGACGAAGGTGGCGGCGGTCTCGAAGCGCAGGATGCTCGGACCCAGACTGACCGGGGTGAAACCGTGATCCAGGAAGAGGCGCGCCTCCTTGTCGTCAAGTCCGCCCTCGGGGCCCAGAACCGCCACGCTGCCCCGCGAATCCATCAGCGCCTCCGGGTCCATGAGGCGTGCGTCCTCCTTTTCCCAGCACAGCACCCTCGATCCCATGTCCCCGGCGGCCCGGGCCACTTCGAGAGGTCCCCTGAAGGTCCGGATGCCCGGCAGCCAGACGGCTCCGCATTGCTTGGCCGCCGCCGCGAGCTGCCGGTCCCATCCCTGTTTTCCTTCCTCCGGGATGTCCCCCTGCGATCTGGCGGCCTGCCAAAACCAGATGGCCGAAGCGCCGAGCTCAACGGCCTTTTCCAGCAGAAATCCGCGCCGCAGCCCTTTGGACCAGCCCACGGCCAGGGTCAGGGGCGAGGCTGGCGCAGGAACAGCGTATTCCTCGATGAGGTTCAGGCCTGCGTCCCGTTTGTCTATCCGATCGATGCGAAAAAGCCCCCAGCGCCCCTGGCCGTCGAAGAGGCGAACCGTTTCCCCGGCCTTGGCGCGCAGCACGCGGGTCAGGTGGTGAAACTCCTCCCCTTCGAGCAGAAAAGGCTCCCGCCACAGGACGGGAGCCAGATAAAAGGAGTTGAGGCGTGACATCTAGGAGAGTTTCCTGCGGGCCGTGCCGGCGGTGTAGAAGGGCATGTCCGCGCGTGTGGCTTCAAGGGTGGTGCGCGGTCCCTTGACCGTGAAGTTTTCGGCGTCGGCCATGTCCTCGCGGACAAAGGCCATGGCCACGCAGTAGCCAAGGCTTGGGGCGATGGAGCCGCTGGTGACCGTGCCGACCTTGGTCTCGCCCACAAAGACCTCGTCGTGATGGCGGGCGCTGCGGCGGCCGTCGATGCGCAGGCCGATCAGCTTCTCGCGCATATTGCCGAGCCCGGATTTGCCGATGTACTCCGCTTCGCTCTTGAGCATGCCGCCATAGCCTGCCTCCACCGGGGTGTGCTGCGTGTCCAGGTCCTGGCCGTAGAGGGGTAGCCCGACCTCAAGGCGCAGGGTGTCGCGTGCGCCAAGGCCCGCCGGGCGGACGGTTTCGTCGGCCATGAGCTTCTCCCACAGCACTTCGGCCTTGTCCCAGGGCAGGTAGAACTCGCAGCCAAGCTCGCCCGTATAGCCTGTGCGGCTGACAATGAGCCTGAATCCTTCAAACTCCACTTCGCGGAAGGCGAAGTAGCCAAGGCCGGTCCAGTCTCCGGGCATGACGCGGGCCAGCACGTTAAATGATTCCGGGCCCTGCAGGTCGATCTTGGCGATGTCGAAGCTCTGGTCGATCAGGGTCAGGCTTGCCGGGAGGTGGCTTTTTATCCAGGCGAAATCGGATTCGATGCATGCTCCGTTGACCACGAGCATGTATTTTTCCGTATCCAGCCGGTAGACGATGAGGTCGTCGAGCACGCCGCCTTTTTCATTGAGGAGGAATCCGTAGCGGCACTTGCCCGGGGCCAGGGTGGCCAGGTTGTGGGTCACCACGGTGGCCAGCGCTTCGGTCGCGCCGTCGCCTTCAAGCAGGAATTCTCCCATGTGGGAGATGTCGAAGATGGACGCGTGGGTTCTGGTGTGCTTGTGCTCCTCAAGGATACCGACATATTGGACAGGCATGTCCCAGCCCGCGAAAGGGACCATTCTGGCCCCGTTGTTCTTGTGCCAGGCATGAAGGGGGGTGGTCAGCAATTCGGACATAGGTGTTTCCCGCTGTTATAGGGTGATGGGGTTACGCTTCGGTCTTTGTCTTGCGTATGGCTTTGAGTTCGTCAACCAGGGAGACCAGTCTTCGGTACAGCTTTCTGATCGTGACGCCGTTTTCGGTCAGTTGGTCCTCTTTTGGCGTCATGTAGGTCTTGATCAGGTAGCGGTCGTTGAGCATGGCTTCGGAATAAAAGATGGCCTTGGAGACCAGTGGTGCGAAATAATTGGCGAATTCAAATTTCAGGTCGGCCAGGATGCCGGTGCTCAGGCGCAGCATCTCAAGATAGGAGATCTTTTTCCCCTTATGGGTACGGTTTTTCAGGTCCTCAAGTTCTTTGATCTCCCTGGCCTGCTTGATATAGCTGTACGTGGTCCAGACTTCCTGATGGAGTTCGTGGTGCTCGCTGAACTCCTCGGCCAGCGCGGGGTTGTTCAGGTATCCGTCCAGCACGCGAACGATCTCGCCATAGAATTCATCCGAATATCCGATCATGCGCCGTTGGTGCTTGCTCAGCCATGAATGCAGGAATTTGAGGCGCTTCTCGTGGGTCTCGGTGTTTTCGACGATGTCGTTCTTCTTGTAGACCACACGGCCCAGAAACTCTCCGCGCACGATGTCGTTGAGTTTGAGGCTCATGGTATACGTGTCTTTCAGCAGGTTGACAGAGGTGCAGACCTGTCCCGTGAGGGGATGGATGATCTCCTGCCGCCAGACGGACAGGGCGCGGTCCTGGCGGACGTTGTTGATGTCGAACTTGTGCTGCCGGTACACCACCCGTAGGATGACCGTGCGTCGCTTGCGGTCGAAGAAGTAGCCTTCCTTGTCCAGGTAACCCAGCACATCCATGCCGCGAATTTCCACGGGGACCAGGGCTATCTTTTCCACGCGCGGATAGGGGTGTCCGGACTGCGTGCTGAAAATGGAGGTCAGGGTCCGGTCCGACTGACCCAGGGCCTTGATCAGGAAGTTCTCTCCCATCTTGTGCAAACGCCTGGCGAAAATGGCGGCCGAGGTCTTGCGTTCCGAAGAGATGGGGTAGCCGTAGAGTTCCATGAGAAACTGGTACACGAATTCGCGGTTGTTTTCGTAAAGCAGGTTGTCGTTGGACTTGAATTTGCGGCTCCTGAGCCCGAAACGCTTGAGCTCCGTGTCCAGATCCGAGGGCAGGGACGCGTAAATTCCGGACAGGTAGAATTGCCCGTCGCGATCCAGCGAGAGGACGTGGGCGCGGTCCATGCGGCTCAAAAATCCGACAAGCAGGGAATAGGAGGCGATGTCCGAGATCTGGTGGTTTTTTGTAGCTTCCTTGAATTCCTCGCGCATCTCTTTTGACATGTGAGCCAGGAAGCAGGCCAGGTTCTTGCAGTGCAGCGAGGACTCCAGCACGCAGCTTTCTCCGAGTATCCGGCTGCCAGGGTCGCGGCAGGTGTGCAACAGGTCGAACTGGAAAATTTCGTTGAAGTAGTCCAGGGAACGCCCGAAGGCGACCATGGAGAAGCCCGGAAGCTCCGGAAATTCGGTCAGGGATGGCTCGAATGAAGGCAGGAGGTCTCGCGCGTCGACCATGGGATAGCCCTTGATTTCGGCGTATGGTTTGAGCAGGCAGAATTTGATGTGGATGAAATCCAGGAAGCGCCGCAGTTCATCCAGGTCGCGCAATGGAGATTTTGGCAGCAGGTGCCCGTTTTTCAGGGCTTTGAAGGTCGGGATCTTGGAAAACGCGTTTTGCCATTTCATGCTGGTGCCAACTATCTCATTGTGTTTGTTACGGTAGTGTGTAGACTATTTTTCATGTTTTGCGTTGCCAGTAAACAGGATTTTCAGCTCGTGCCACCGGCCGCTCCGGTGGTTGAAGAGCGTTCTCATTCCCTGTATGTTCGAATTTTTGCCTTGATGCGTGTTTCGAACCTTAGGCACGCCGTGAGAGTGTTCATCCCATGACCATGAAATACCCTTCCCTGGACAGATTGCTGGAGAGCATCGGCAGCGTTTTTGACGCTTATTCGGTGGTTCTCTTTTGCCGCAATTCCGTCGGGACTTTCGATTTGACCACCGCCTTCAGCCTTGGAGACTCCATCCGCAAGGGCGCGAAGATCGAGCCGGGACAGGGCCTGGTGGGCTGGATTCTCAAGAACGACTCGCCGCTTGTCGTCGAGAAGTTCGACGAGAAGAATACCTTTCTCGGCTATTACGGCATGGAGCAGGACGAGCAGATCAAGGTTTTCGTTGGCTGCCCCCTGCCCGGCGGGCTAGGGGCCCTGTGCATGGACAGCAAGAAGACCTACGCCTTCACTTCCAAGGACCAGCGTCTGCTGTCCCTCTTTGCCCTGGTCGTGGCCGCCATCATTGACGATGTCGGAGAGGGGGGGGTCTCCTGCCAAGAACAGGCCCTGTATCGCGTGCTGCAACAGGTCTATGCCCTGCGCGAGGAGCATCCCAAATGGACGGATTTCCTGAACCGCTATCTGGCTCTTCTGGCCGGGGCCAGCGGTTACGAATACGCCTTCCTCGTGGTCAGCGACGAGTGGGGGAACAACTACCTCCTTGAAGGCAGCAATAAACCCTTCATGCCCGAGAATTTCACTGCCAGGCAGTCGTTCAGCACGGGCAGCGGACTTTTGGGCTGGGTCTTCAAGAAGAATCAGCCTGTCTTTTTCGGCGACGGCAAGAGCGAGCTTGGCCGCACGCCTCTTTTTGGCCGCGACATCCCGGGCCCGGTGTTGAACACACTTATGGCTTTCCCTCTCAAGGTGCATACCCGTTGTCGGGGCGTACTGGTCTTCGGGGATCGCGAAAGCCGGGTCATCAGTAATGAAATCCGGGCCTTTGCCAACATGGCCGCGGATTATCTGGCTCTTTTTCTGGAGAATCTGTATCTGAGGAACAAGGTCAGGCGTTTTGCCCCGCCCAGCGTAAACGATACGGGCGACGCCCTCGATTTCGACAATTCCGATTATCACCCTTAAGTCAGGCAGTGCGAATATGTTTTTCAGCAAGCTTTTCGGTTTTCTCGGTAAAAATCTGGCCATGGACCTTGGCACGGCCAACACGCTTCTCTATTCGCCCAAGGATGGGATCGTGCTCAACGAGCCTTCGGTAGTGGCTCTCGACATCCGCAATGACGCCATTCTGGCCGTGGGCCGGGAGGCCAAGGAATATCTGGGCCGCACCCCGGAGCGGATTCGCGCCGTGCGTCCCCTGAAGGATGGCGTCATCGCCGACTTCGAGGTCACCAAGGCCATGATCTCCTATTTCATCAAGAAGGCCATTACCGGCATGCGCATCGTCAAGCCGCGCATGGTCATCTGCGTGCCTGCGGGAATAACCCAGGTGGAGAAGAGGGCGGTGATCGAGTCGGCGCTGCAGGCCGGAGCGCGCGAGGTCAAACTCATCGAGGAGCCCATGGCCGCGGCCATCGGCGCGGGCCTGCCCATCCACGAACCAAGGGGCAACATGGTGGTCGATATCGGCGGCGGAACCACGGAAGTGGCGGTCATTTCGCTTTCCGCCGTGGCCTATTCCGAATCCGTGCGCATTGCCGGGGACGAGATCAACGACGCCATCCAGCGCTACGTGCAGGATGAATTTCAGCTTTTGATCGGCGAAAACATGGCCGAGGCGGCCAAGATTCACATCGCTTCGGCCGTGCCCCTGCCCGAGCCTCTTCAGTATCGGGTGGCGGGAAAGAACCTGGTCGACGGCAACCCCAAGTCCGTCATCCTGAACGACTCGCACGTGCGCGAGGCCATCAAGGAGCCCGTCGCGGCCATAGTCGCGGCCGTGCGCAGGGCCCTTGAGAAGACCCCGCCCGAGCTGGTCGCGGACATCGCCACCAACGGCCTGCTTCTGGCCGGAGGCGGGGCGCTTCTGAAGGGCCTGGACAAACTCATCACGCAGCAGAGTTCGCTCATGGTGCATATCGACGATGACCCCCTGACCACGGTGGTGCGCGGGACGGGGCGTTCTCTTGAGGATGAGGCGTGTTTTTCGAAGGTCTATATCAACTAGATGTGTCCGGACGATGCAGGCGTGCGTTCCATACGGTCAGCAGCGTCGGGGAGAGCTGGTCTGGATAGGATGTTGCCAGGGCGCCGAGTTCGTCCGGGTCCACGGCCATGAAGGAGAGATCCTGAAGCAGGAGCTTGGCGGCCTGGCTTGAAAGTCCGGCGCAAAAGACCTCCACGATTTCGTTGCCCGTTCCCGCCCCTTCGGTCAGAGTCCGCGCATGCCGCAGATTTCCGGTCAGATCGGCCGCGACGGGGGGCAGATGCCGTTCGGCGGCCTCCTCGGCGGCCTCCATGGCCAGGATGTGCCCGCTTCCCACGATGTCCCAACGCCCCGGATACAGGGGGTGGCTTTTGCTCAGCCTGCGCAGCAAGAGGCGGCCCTGGGCATCCGTCAGCAAGAGCAGAAAACCCCTGTGCCTGAGTCCCTGCAGATGGACCTGCTCCGAAGCCATGATGGCCAGGGGCAGGTTGTTTTCGTCCACGACGTGAATTTTTTCCTGGCCTGTTTCCAAAAACATGAATTCCCGCGCTGGTAAGAGGTGGAAATGGTTGAAAAGGGTCTTGAGCTGCGCTTGCTTGAGCCTCGGGATGCATCGGCGCTTGCCGCCCTGGAGGCCCGGGTTTTTGCCGATGCCTGGGACGCGGAGCATTTCAGGGAGCTTCTTGGGCAGGATCGCTTTTTGGCCGTGGGCGCCTTTGAGCCTGACGGACTGTGCGCATATCTGACGGCATACAGTGTGGCGGGAGAGCTTGAAATAGTCAACGTGGCGGTGGCTCCCGCGCTGCGCGGTCAGGGCATTGGCCGGTCGGTGCTGCATTTTTTTCTGGAGCAGGGGCGCCTGGGCGGCGCCCAGCGTGTGGTTCTTGAGGTTCGCGCCGGCAATCTCGCGGCCCGGGCTCTTTACGGGAGCTGCGGTTTTGTGCAGGTGGGGGTGCGTAGGGCATATTACGCCGACAGCGGCGAGGATGCCCTGGTGCTGGAGTGGACGACGTGCCCAGGCTCGTGAAAGATCCGCACGCCAGTTTTCGCGCCCTGGTTCCGGATGGGGAACGGGGCCTGCGCAGGCTGGCCGATGAAGCAGCCGCACGCGGGATTCCGGTCATCGGGCCGGTCATGGGCGGTCTGCTTGCGCTGTTGTGCCGGATCATGGGCGCTGTGCGCGTGCTTGAACTGGGTACGGCCGTGGGCTATTCCACGACCTTTCTGGCCAGGGCCGTGCGAGATACGGGCGGGATTGTCCTTGGCGTGGACATGCACGAGGCCCATTGCCGCGAGGCGCGGGCCAATCTTGCGTCCTTCGGATTGGGGGAGAGCTGCGCCCTGCTGTGCGCTGACGCCCGCGCCCTGCCTTTCGGAGATGCAGGCTTCGATCTGGTCTTTCTGGATGTGGACCAGCGCTACTACGCGGAACTTGAACCCGTCTGTCACCGCCTGCTTCGCCCCGGAGGGCTGCTGGTCGCGGACAACACCGCCTTTGCCGACGCCGAAACCTTCAACGTCCTGATCCAGGACGACAGTCGTTGGGACGCGGTCAACATTTACGCATTCTTACCGAATCATGCGCCGGAGCAGGACGGAATCTGCCTGGCGCGCAAGAAATAAACAGGAGACTCAAGAAATGATAGTAATGGAAACTTCCAAGGGTACGCTGAAGATTGAACTGTTCGCGGACAAGGCCCCCCTGACCTGCGAGAATTTTCTCAATTATGTGCGCGAGGGCTTTTACGACGGAACGATCTTCCATCGCGTCATCCCCAATTTCATGATCCAGGGCGGCGGGATGACCGAGACCATGAGCGAGAAGAAGACCGGCGATCCGATCAAGAACGAGGCCGACAACGGAATCAAAAACCAGCGCGGCACCCTGGCCATGGCCCGAACCCAGGCCGTGGACAGCGCGACTTCCCAGTTTTTCATCAATCTGCGCGACAACGCGTTTCTGGATCACGGCTCGCGGGATTTCGGCTACGCCGTGTTCGCGCGGGTGGTCGAGGGGATCGAAGTCATGGACGCCATCGCGGGCGTGCCCACGGGCAGCTTCGGCTTTCATCAGGACGTGCCCAAGGAGCCGGTCATCATCACCCGGGTCAGCGTGGAGGAATAGACGTTGGTGCGGCTGGCGAGAGCCTTTCCCTTCTCCTCGGGGCATGTCCAGACGCTTTTCCCGCCGTTGTTCCGCCCCATGGCGGACGCGTGCTACGAGCGGGAGCGTCTTGAGACCTCGGACGGAGACTTCGTGGACCTGGACTGGTCCCGGGGGGAGGGGAGCCGCAGTCTTGTTTTCATCATGCATGGCCTTGAAGGGCACTCCAGGCGCAAATACGTGCTGGGCATGGTCAAGGCCGCGCGGGAGCGCGGGCTTGACGCCGTGGCCATGAACTTCAGGGGGTGCAGCGGGGAGCCGAACCGCAAGGTCTCCATGTATCATTCGGGCTGGACCCGCGACCTGCACGAGGCCCTGCTCATGATCGAGGCCCTGGGTCGCTACAACTGCGTGCACCTGGTCGGATTCAGCCTTGGCGGAAACGTCATTCTCAAGTATCTTGGAGAGGACCCATCCATCATTCCGGAGTTCGTGCGCTCGGCCGTGGCCATTTCCGTGCCCTGCGATCTGGAGGATTCTGCCCGGGCCCTGGCCCGTCCGCAGTGCGCCTTCTACACTCGCTACCTGCTTGACCAGCTGCGAAAGAAGATTATCGAGAAGGGTCGGCTTTTTCCGGGAGCCCTCGACCTGAAAGGCGTGGAGACGCTGCGCACCTTTCGCCAGTTTGACGACCGTTTCACGGCCCCGCTGCATGGTTTCCGCGATGCGCTCGACTACTGGCGACGCTCCAGCTCTCGGCAGTACCTGACCGGGATCGACCGGCGGACATGTATCATCAACGCCACCAACGATCCTTTTCTGGGGCCGCGCTGCTATCCCGCCGAAGAGGCCCGCGCCAACGATCGCCTGACCCTGCTCACGCCCCCGACCGGCGGTCATGTGGGTTTCGTGGGCTCGGGCTGGGGCGGGATGTACTGGTCGGAGTGGATGGCCATGCGCTTCCTGCTGGAGCCGGGCGCTTCGCAAGTGCAGAAATGAGGCGTAAATTTCTGTTGCCGATTGCAGATGTGCGGGATTTTGCACGACAAGCCGAGGCACAATTTTTTTTTCCTTGCCGATCAGTGGATTGACTCTGGCATGATCGATGCTTTTCGCAGGTTGTCAACAAGACACGGAGGTCTCTCATGAAATATGCAATTCGACTCCTTACCATCATGTTCGTGTTTGTGGCCTCGGCCTCCATGGCCGCGCAGCTGCCGGATTTCACGGAGCTCGCGGAAAAGTCGGGCCAGGCGGTGGTCAACATCAGCACCGTCAAGATCGTCAAAAATCAGCGCAACATGCAGCAGTTTTTCCGGCAGGGGCCGCAGGGACAGCACCCGTTCGGAGATTTCTTCGACCAGTTCGAGCGCTTTTTCGGGGAGCAGGGACAAGGCGTTCCGCGCGAGCAGCGCTCGCTGGGATCGGGCTTTGTATTCTCCGCTGACGGGTACATAGTCACCAATAACCACGTCATCGAAGGCGCGGATTCCATCAAGGTCAACCTGCAGGTCGACAAGAACGGCGACCGTTCCTACGACGCCGAGGTCATCGGTACGGACAAGGAGACGGACCTGGCGCTTCTGAAGATCAAGACCGACAAGCCCTTGCCGTTTCTGACCTTCGGGGATTCCGACGCGCTCAGGGTCGGGCAGTGGGTCATGGCCATAGGCAACCCCTTCGGGCTTGACCACACCGTCACGGCCGGAATCGTCAGCGCCAAGGGTCGTACCATCGGCGCCGGTCCCTACGACAACTTCATCCAGACCGATGCCTCCATCAATCCCGGCAACAGCGGCGGACCGCTCATCAATATGGACGGCCAGGTCATCGGCATCAATACGGCCATAGTGGCTTCGGGGCAGGGCATCGGCTTTGCCATACCAAGTCATCTGGCCCGGCAGGTCATCGAGCAGCTCAAGGAACACAAGATCGTGAAGCGGGGCTGGCTCGGCGTGTCCATCCAGGACGTGGACGAGAATTCCGCCAAGGCCCTGGGACTTGATGTGGCGCGCGGCGCTCTCGTCTCTTCGGTTACCGCTGGAGACCCGGCGGAAAAGGCCGGAATAAAGGCCGGAGACGTGATTGTCGCCGTGGATGGCGTGCCCGTGGCCGACGCCGGCGATTTGACCCGCAAGATCGGTGATCTGCTGCCCGGCGTGAAGATCGACCTCTCGGTCTGGCGCGAGGGCAAGACCGTCAAGATTCCTCTGATTCTGGGCGAGCGCAGCGCGGAAAAGGTGGCCCAGGGAAGGCCCGGCGCTCCGGGCAGCCAGGGCGAGGATGTCCTTGGACTGAGCGTTAGGCCCGTGACCGAAGCCGAGGCCAAGGCGCTGGAACTTGAGCAGGCTCGGGGGCTTCTTGTCGTTGAGGTGAGCGAGGGTTCCAAGGCTGCGCAAAACGACTTGAGCGCCGGCGATGTGATCCTCGAAGCCAACGGCAAGGCCGTGAATACGGTCAAGGCATTGCGGGCCGTGATCGAGGGAGACGGCAAGGAAAAGGGCGTTGTCATGCTGCTGATCAAGCGTCAGGGACGCAACGTCTTCCGCACCGTGCCCTTGCCCTAGAAACACGAACCGGGAGCACATTGGGATGAGCACGCAAGGATGAGCACGGTCTGGAAGCTTCGGGCAGGTTGCAAGGTCAACCTCTATCTGGACATCGTCGGGGTGCGGGAAGACGGCTATCATGAGATTGAGAGCCTCTTTTACCCGCTCCCCGCGCCTTGCGACATTCTGGACGTGCACCTGTCTGACGGGCAGGGCCTGCGCCTGTCCTGCACCGCTTCGGATCTCGGCACCGAAGAGAACATCCTGTCCAGGGCGTACCAGAGGTTTGCCGAGACGACAGGTTTTGCTCCGGGCGTGTCGGTGCATCTGCACAAGAACATTCCCATGGGTGCAGGCCTGGGAGGCGGCAGCAGCGATGCGGCCGCCTTTCTTTCCTGGCTCAACGCGCGGGCCGGTGACCACGCCCTGGCCAGGGGTGATTTGGCCGGACTGGCCCTGACGCTGGGGGCCGACGTGCCCTTTTTTCTGGGCAACGCACCAGCCTGGGTCACAGGGATTGGCGAGAAGCTCGAACCGGTGGCCTGCGATCTGGCCGACTACACGCTGCTGGTGGTCTGTCCCGCCGTACACGTCAACACCAGATGGGCCTACAGGCGATGGGACGAGATGCGCGCAAACGGAAGCGTGCGCCCAAGAAAAGAGTTGACACCCGAAAACAGCCCTATTATGAGTCTTTGCTTCACGAAACCGCCCAAGCTTTGGAATGGATTTGAAGAAGTCGTTTTTCATGAATTTCCAGCGCTTTACGAGGTCAAAAAGCAAATACTGAATCACTTTCCGGACGCATGCGTCATGAGTGGAAGCGGTTCAAGTTTTGTGGCTCTTTTTTCTTCCGTGGAGTGTGCGAACCGATGTGCCGGCGCCATGCGGGCCATGGGGCACGCATGCCACGCAAGCAGGTCCGGTGAACCTCTGGGTTTGAATTCGTGAAGGTTGAGGGTTGGGCTGCGGGTCTGCAAACCCGACGCTCTTTTTCTTTTACTAAAGGAAGCCACAGGCCTAAAAAACCGGGCGACCTATGTTGGGGCGTCGCCAAGCTGGCAAGGCAACGGATTTTGGTTCCGTCATCCGGAGGTTCGAATCCTCCCGCCCCAGCCATTTTTTTATCCAAGGACAGATTATGCCACGCATGGGCGAGCTGAAAATCGTCACGGGAACCGCCAATCCGGCTTTGGCTGCCCGCATTTGTGATCATCTGGGCTGCAAGTTGACCCATTCTCTGGTCGACAAGTTCAGCGACGGAGAGATCCGCGTCGAAATGGGCGACAACGTTCGGGGTGACGACGTGTATGTGGTGCAATCCACCTGCGCTCCAGTCAACCATAACTTGATGGAACTCTGCCTGATGCTCGACGCCCTGAAGCGCGCCAGCGCGGGCCGGGTCACGGCGGTGGTGCCATATTTCGGCTACGCCCGTCAGGACCGAAAAGTCGTGCCCCGTGCGCCGATCAGCGCCAAGCTGGTGGCTGACTTCATCACGGTGGCCGGCGTGGACCGCGTTCTGACCATCGACCTGCATTCCGGGCAGATCCAGGGTTTCTTCAACAAGCCCGTGGACAACCTCTATGCGGCTCAGGTTCTGCTTGAATATATACGTAAGCTCGGCGATAATCTGATTATCGTTTCGCCCGATGCGGGTGGCACGGAGCGGGCCAGAGCCTATGCCAAGCGGCTTGGTGTCGGGCTGGCCATCGTGGACAAGCGTCGCGAAGGACCGAACAAGGCCCATGCCATGCAGCTCATCGGCGACGTCAAGGGCAAGATTGCCGTTGTTCTTGATGACATGATCGACACTGCCGGCACCATGACCGAGGCCGGAAACATGCTGGCCGAAAACGGTGCCGAGGATGTCGTTGCCTGCGCTTCCCACGCGGTCCTGTCAGGGCCTGCCGTGGAGCGTCTGAACAACTCGGCATTTTCGCAGGTCATCGTGACCGACACCATACCGCTCAATGCCCAGGCTCTGAGCAGTGACAAGTTCAAGGTAATTTCCGTTGGCAGTCTTATTGCCAAGGCTATACATAATATCCATTCTGAATCTTCCGTCAGTGTTCTGTTCAGCTGAACCCGGACAGACAAGAGATTGATTTTTAGTTGATGAATAAAGGAGAAAAGCATGTCTGAAGTCGCAAGTTTGCAGTTAACGCCTCGTGAGGAAAGGGGAAAAGGCCCTTGCTCCCGTTTGCGTTCCAATGGTTTGGTTCCCGGCGTGTTCTACAACTCTAAGGGTGAAAATATCTCCTTTACCGTAGACAACCTGGCTTTGGGCAAGGCTTTCGAAAAGGTTCGCTACTCAAAGATGATTGAGCTGCAGATCGAAGTTGACGGTCAAGTGCAGAAGCGCAACGCCCTGTTCAAGAAGCTCGTGAAGCACCCGGTCAAGCGTCGCTATGACCACGTGGACTTCATTGGTATCGAGCTTGACAAGGAAGTGCAGGTCACCATCCCCGTCGAGACCGTCGGTCGCGCCAAGGGCGTCGTGCTGGGCGGCAAGCTGGAGATCCTGCAGGAACGTGTCATGGTGCGCTGTTTGCCGACCGCCATCCCCGATTCCGTTGTCGTCAACGTGACCGAACTTGAAATCGGTGGCAAGGTGCTTGTCGATCAGCTCGTTCTGCCCGAAGGGGTCAAGGCTGTTTACGAGCGCAACTTCCCCGTTGTCGCGATTCAGACCGCCCGTGGCGCCAAGGCCGGCGAAGAAGAAGAATAGTTTGACATTCCCGGGGTCCTGCCTTGGCAGGACCCTCTTTTCTTTTTCGACCACCCTCTTTTCTGACGGTTCCCCATGACATATGACGGCCTGATAGTAGGTCTGGGCAATCCGGGTACAAAGTATGCCCGGACCCGGCACAATTTCGGTTTCATGCTCGCGGATCACCTCCTTGAGTACTGGGCCGGTCAGACCGGAACTGTCTGCACCGCCCGCAGCGCGCGTCTCAACGCGCAGCTTTGGGAGGTAAACGAGGATTACGGTGCCCGGCGCTGGATCGTCGTCAAGCCGCTGACCTTCATGAATCTGAGCGGTCAAGTGGTGGGAGAGCTTAGCAGAAAGAACGGAATCCCAGCGGATCGGATACTCGTCGCCCACGACGAGCTCGACCTGTCCTTGGGTACGGTTCGTCTCAAATTTTCCGGTGGACTGGCCGGTCACAATGGGCTCAAATCCGTGGCGGCGCATCTTGGCACCCGCGATTTCGCCCGGATACGTCTGGGTATCGGACGTCCGGAGGGCAGCGAGGCCATGGCCGATTACGTGCTGCGCTCCTTCCTGCCCGCCGAATGGGAGCTGGTCGCCGAGACCCTCGACATCGCGCGTGACGCGGTCGTGCATTATTGCCGAGAAGGTCTGACAGCGGCCACGAGCCGTCTTCATACCCGCTGAAGCCAGTTGTCTGTTCCAGCTCCTAGTGGACGCCGTCTTGATTTTGATCTATAGTCATCTTCCTTTGCAGTTCGATTACGTATTTCTGGAGGTCACTTGTGTTTTCAGTTGATGAACTTGTCGTCTATCCCGCTCAGGGGGTCGGTAAGGTCGAAAGGATTGAGACCCAGGAGATCGGCGGCGTTGCCACTGAACTGATCATCGTGCGTATATTGAGCAATAACGTCACCTTGATGGTCCCTGTGAAGAACGCCCGAAATGTCGGACTGCGTGGTGTCTATTCTCCTGAGCAGGCGGAGGAGATTCGCGTCTACCTCCAGGACAGGAGCGACTTTACAGGCTATTCCGGCCAGAACTGGAATCGCCGCTATCGCGAATATTCCGAAAAACTCAAAAGCAGCGATTTGCGCGATGTCGCATATGTGCTGAAAGAACTCATCCTCATCGGCAAGGACAAGGAACTGTCCTTCGGAGAGCGGCGTTTGCTGGAGCAGGCCATGGGCCTGATCTCTCTTGAACTCTCGTTTGCCTTGAAGCAGGATCAGGCTGAAGTGAAGAAGTCCATTGAAGACTTGTTTGCCGACATTCTCCATGCCAAGGACGCAGAAAGCGAGGCCGAGGTTGATTAGGGGCCATTGGCCCCTTGTTTTTTATTCTGCGATCAGCTAAATATTTAATCCATTCCTGCCTGACACTACAAGTCCGCAAGCAGATGTTCATAATTTCCTTATTGATCCCTTGAAGGGCTTCATATTCATATCAGAGTACTCCTATATTCCATTATTATTTTTCGAATTTTGCATTGTACATGCTTTTTTCTTTTTGGTCTGTTCCATTTCTGCGGTCTCAGGTCCCAGCCATTTCATTGTTATGAGGGTTTGTTATGAATCTTTCTGAGTTGAAAACCAAGTCCATGTCCGAACTTATGGACATTGCCGGCGAGTATCAGATTGAAAATATGAGCGGTCTGCGTAAGCAGGAGCTTATTTTCGCCCTGCTTCAGGCCTGCGCTTCCCAAAACGGTTCCATTTTCGGCGAAGGCGTGCTTGAAATCCTGCCCGACGGATTTGGTTTTCTGCGCTCGCCCATGTACAGCTACATGCCGGGCCCTGACGATATTTACGTTTCGCCTTCGCAGATCAGGCGCTTCGGATTGCGCACCGGCGATGTCATTTCCGGGCAGATCCGTCCGCCCAAGGAAGGGGAGCGCTACTTCGCGCTGCTGCGGGTCAAGGAGATCTGTTTCCGCGAACCCGAAGAAGCCAAGCGCATCGTTCTTTTCGACAACCTCACCCCCATCTATCCCGACGAGCAGTTCCGCCTGGAAAACGGCGACAAAAACTACTCCGCCCGCATCCTCGATCTCATGACTCCCATCGGCAAAGGCCAGCGCGCTCTCATCGTGGCCCCGCCTCGTACCGGCAAGACCATGCTCATGCAGGCCATCGCCAACTCCATCAGCGTCAACCATCCCGATGCCTACCTCATCGTCCTTTTGATCGACGAGCGGCCCGAGGAAGTCACGGACATGGAGCGCACGGTCAGGGCCGAGGTCATCAGTTCAACCTTTGACGAGCCGCCGCAACGGCACGTGCAGGTGGCCGAGATGGTGCTCGAAAAGGCCAAGCGTCTTGTCGAGCGCAAGGTCGACGTGGTGGTCCTGCTTGATTCCATCACCCGTCTGGGCCGGGCCTACAACGCGACCACGCCGTCCTCGGGACGCGTTCTGTCCGGCGGCCTTGACGCCAACGCCCTGCAACGGCCCAAGCGCTTTTTCGGCGCGGCCCGCAACATCGAGGAGGGCGGCAGCCTGACCATCATCTCCACCGCTCTTGTCGACACCGGTTCGCGCATGGACGAGGTCATCTTCGAGGAATTCAAGGGCACGGGCAACTGTGATATTTATCTTGATCGCCATCTTTCCGACAAGCGCGTCTTCCCGGCCATCGATCTCAACCGTTCCGGCACCCGCAAGGAAGAGCTCCTGCTTGCCCCCGATGTCCTGAACAAGGTCTGGATCCTGCGTCGCATCATGGCCTCCATGAATTCCGTGGACAGCATGGATTTCCTGCTGGACAAAATGCGCGGAACCAAGAGCAACAAAGATTTTCTGGACATGATGAATTCCTGAAAAAGGAGGTTGCATGGCTGCCCTGCCCCGCATGGAATGTCCTCGCGACGACGATTTTGCTTTGTGGCTCGATCTGCTTGCGATCGAGCCTTCCGAACAGCTCCTCGATGCCTTGGGCGATTTCCTGCAGGAATACCTGCGCAGCTCGGGCCTGAAGGCCTACGTCATGGGATTGTCCGGCGGAATCGATTCCTCCTTTCTTGCGGCCTTGCTGCATCATCGGCGCATTCCATACCTGGGTTTTTGCCTGCCCATCGCGACAAACACCCCCGAGGAGACCGCGCGAGGCTTGAGCGTCGCCCAGGCCTACGGCAATCCTCCCAAGGGCGCTTCCTTTGCTCATCTTCAGGATTTCACCGCGCTGTACCAGCAGATCTCAAGCACCTTCGCAGGCATCTGCCCCGGCTCCTCCCCCGTGGCAGAAGGCAACCTGAAGGCCCGCACCCGCATGCTCTTTCTCTACCACATGGCCCAGATTCACGGTGGATGCGTCCTTTCCACGGATCAACTCGATGAACTTCTGACCGGGTTTTGGACCCTGCATGGCGACGTGGGGGATGTCAGTCCCATTCAGCTCGTGCCCAAAAGCGTCGAATACGACCTGGCCCGCATGCTCTGTGCGCGCCTGACCGATCCTGCGCCCCTGCAGGCAGCCATCGAAGCCGTGCCCACGGATGGGCTCGGCATCAGTCGTTCCGATCTGGATCAGCTCGGGGCCGAGTCCTATGCCCAGGTCGAAGACATCTTTCGGGAGTATTTCCAGCTGCGGCTCAAGGAACGCGATGGCGAGCTTTCAGCAGACGAGGCCTTGCGTCGTGGCGAGCTTGAGCAGATGGGCCCCGTGCGGCGTTTTCTGCTCAGCGGCTTCAAACGAGGCGGTGCGGTACTCGTGGACCCGAGGAGGGTCGTGTCATGACCAGTGTCCGGGGCATGCGCAAGCGGGTTCTTGTTTTTGCCTGCCTGATTGCCCTGGTCTTTCCCAGTTCTGTTTTTTCAAATTTCGGTGAATTCACCATTCGCGATGAGCTTGAGCTTGCGCGTAAGTTCGATCTGGTTATCGAGACTCGCTTTCCCGTGATCCAAGACACCCGAATCATTGGTTACGTGCAGTCGCTGGTCGATCGTCTGATCGCGGCCATGCCTCCCCAGCCTTTTCCCATCAAGACGACCGTGGTCAGGAATTCCGCCCTGAACGCCTTTGCCTCGGCAGCAGGGCACATCACGATTTTTACGGGTCTGATCGCCAACATGGACAACGAGGACGAGCTGGCCAGCGTCATCGCCCATGAGCTGGCGCATGTCTCCGAACGGCATATCGCCAAATCCATAGAGAAGAGCCAGCTGGTCGGGGCCGGCTCCCTGCTCGGAATCCTGGCCGGCGTGCTGGTCGGTTCCCAGGGGGGAGGGGATGGCGCCGGGGCCCTGGTACTCGGATCCGTGGCCGGGGCCAAGGCCATGCAGCTCAAATACACCCGTGAAAACGAGAAGGATGCGGACCAATACGGCCTCGGCTATCTCGTTGATGCCGGCTTTGCTCCGGCGGGGATGACCAGCGCCTTCAACAAGATCCGTAAATTGCAGTGGCTTGGCGGCGGAGGGGATGTCCCCTCGTACCTGTCCACGCATCCGGGCATGGATGATCGCGTGGTCTACATGCAGGAGCGCATTGCCCGGCTGCCCGCCAACGTGCGAAACCGCGCCTCCGACAACGAGGCCTTCGAACGCGTCAAGCTGCTGGTCCAGGCCTGGTACACGGATCCCAACACCGCCAAGGCCATTTTCACGTCCTCCGGGAAATCGACGTGTCCCTTTGTGCTTGGCGAAGCCATCGCCCTCAGCAGATTGCACCAGATCGAGGCGGCCAAGATCCGCTTTGATGAAGCTCTGGCATGCAACGGCAATGACCCGTTGTGGATGCGTGAATACGGACGCTTTTCCTTCGAGTACGGAGACCTTGAAACCGCTGCGAAATATCTTCAGGAAGTCGTCCTGCGTGACCCGAACGATCTCTTTGCCCTCTTTTTCTATGCGCGGGCAGTGGCCGAGCAGGGGAATCACGCGGCCAGCGTTTCGGCGATGGAGCGGGTGCTCAAGGCCGTTCCCCGGGATGCCGAGGTGCTGGAATATCTCGCCCGCTACCAGGCAGCCATGGGGCGCGCTTTCGAAGCACACTTGAATTTTGCCAAGTCATTCGCATACAAAAGAAAATTCAGTAAATATAATTTTCACCTGCAAAAGTCCGAAGCATTGGCCCAGACCCCTCCGCAGCAGGAACAGCTTCGCAAAGTGCGCGAGGAGATAGCCGAGTTTCGGGAGATTCTGGGGATCTAGTCCGCTTTGGCCTTGTATTTCAGGCTTTGCCAGTGTAGCCAGACCGCAAGTTTTCGCGACAATTCGTAATGGAGGAACACCATGTTTTTTGAAAATCTCGCCCATGCCATGGGACAGGCCCCTGCGGCCGGAGGTCAGCCCGGCAATCCGCTGATGACCTTCATGCCCCTTATCTTGATGTTCGTGATCTTTTATTTTCTGCTTATCCGCCCGCAGCAGAAAAAGCAGAAAGAGCACAAACAGATGCTTGAGAATCTGACCCGCGGCGATCGCGTGGTCACCGCCGGTGGATTGCATGGCCGCGTGGTCGAGGCCAAGGAAGATGTCCTGACCCTTGATCTCGGCAATGACATGCACGTCCAGGTCGGTCGCGGTTTCATTTCTGGTCTCGTCCCTGCCGATGGCGGCAGCAAGCCCAAGGACAAGAAAAAGTAGCCTTTTCATACGGCATACGATAAGGCAGGCCTGTTTCCGTAACCGGGAACAGGCCTTGTTTTGTATGCGTGACCGGGGCTTTGGGTTCCGGCTGCTGATTGAGATTTTGGCAACATTCAACCTGTTTGATTTGGATAAGGATGATGCTCATGGGTAGTTTGCGCTGGAGGGCATTGCTTGCCGCGTTCGTGATTTTTTTGGCCCTGATACATGTTCTGCCCTCAATTCCCTCGGTTCGGAATTCATCGCTGGGGGCGCTGCTTCCTTCTGATGAAATCGGCCTAGGACTTGACCTCAAAGGCGGAATTCATCTGACTCTGGGTGTGGATCTTGATGCCGCTTTGGGCAATGCCGTCACCAGCATTGGGCAGGATCTGCGCCTTGAAGCCCGGGAAAAGAAAATTCCGGTCCTGCGCCCGCGTCTTCTGGACAGTCGAAGGCTCGAATTCACGCTGCTCAAGCAGGAGCAGCGGACGGAACTGGATGCGCTGCTGGCTGCCCGCTTCGGCAGCATGGAGATCATTTCCACCGACGATGGCGGTAACGGGCAGCTGCGCTATGTGCTGGGCGTCACCCCTGAGTATGTGAAGTATCTCCAGGATCTGACCATGGATCAGGCCCTCAAGACCATCCGCAACCGCATCGACCAGTTCGGAGTTGCCGAGCCCGACATCCGCAAGCAGCAGGGCAATCGCATTATCGTCCAGCTGCCGGGCCTTGACGATCCCAAGCGGGCCATCAACATCATCGGACGCACCGCACATCTGGAATTCAAGCTGGTCGACGACGGCGCCGACGTGCAGGCCGCAGTGGCCGGAACGGTTCCTGCCGAGAGCGAGCTTGCCTATTTGCAGGACAAGAGGGGCGCCTCGGAAGTCAAGACGCCCATCGTGCTCAAATCCGAGGTCGTGCTCACCGGCGAGTACATCACCGACGCCAACGTGCAGTTCGATTCCTACGGGCAGGCATATGTAGGCATGAATTTCAACGCGCGCGGAGCCCGCATCTTCGAAGAGGTCACCGGCGCGAACATCAAGAAGCGTCTGGCCATCGTGCTCGACGGCACGGTTCATTCCGCGCCCGTCATCCAGGACCGCATCGGCGGCGGCCGTGCATCCATCACCGGACAGTTCACCACCGAAGAGGCCCATGATCTGGCCGTGGTGCTTCGGGCCGGTTCCCTGCCCGCTCCGGTGAACATTCTCGAAGAGCGATCGGTTGGACCTTCCCTTGGACAGGAATCCATCGACAAAGGCATTATGGCCGCATCGATCGGCGGCTTGCTGGTGGTGGTCTTCATGTCGATCTACTATCGCCGAGCCGGACTGATCGCGGCATTCGAGATCATCCTCGACATTTGCCTCATCCTGGCTGGCCTTGCGGCGTTCGGTGCCACGCTGACCCTGCCCGGCATCGCGGGCATCATCCTGACGCTGGGCATGGCCGTTGACGCCAACGTGCTCATCTACGAGCGCATCCGTGAAGAGCTCCGGCGCGGCGAGTCCGTGGCCGCCGCCATCAACAACGGCTTCAACCGGGCGACCCAGACCATCATCGACTCCAACGTGACCACGATCATCGCCGCAGTCATCCTGTACCAGTTCGGTACCGGCCCTGTGCGCGGCTTTGCCGTCACCCTGACGCTCGGCATCCTGGCGTCCATGTTCACGGCCATTTTCGTGTCCCGTATCTTCTTCGACTCCTGGCTGGCCAGACGGCAGCCCGGCACCCAACCGAGCATTTAAGGAGCAGACCATGTCCTTTGAAATTATCAAACGCGACACGAACATCGACTTTGTCGGGATGCGTAAGTACGCGTATGTCCTTTCCGCCGTGCTGCTTCTGGCCGGGTTCCTGTCCCTGCTCGTCAAGGGCGGCCCGCAATACGGCATCGATTTCGCCGGCGGCTTCAACGTCCAGGTCAAGTTCAGCCAGTCCGTTGAGCTGGACAAGATCCGCATGGCCCTCGACAGCCCCGCCCTGACCGGTCTTGTGGTCCAGGATTTTGGCGACGCCGGGGATCACGAGATCCTGCTGCGGGCGTCCTTTTCCGAGCAGACCGCCAATCAGGTCCGTGAAGCCGTGAATACCGGGCTTGAGTCCGCCTTCCCCGGGGTGACCCATGAAATTCAGCGTCTTGAAATGGTCGGCCCAAAGGTGGGCGCCGATCTGCGCGAGAAAGCCCTGGAGGCCATTTTCTACGCGGTCCTGCTCATAGCCACCTACATCTCCGGACGTTTCGAGCAGAAGTGGATGGTTGCCGGACTCATGGCCGCCGGACTGGCTTCGGTTGTCTACGTGCTTGATTTTCTCAATGCGCCCACAAGCCTGTCCGTCATCGTCGCGACCGTCGCGGCCCTGGTGCTGTGTGTCGTCTTGCGACTCAAGTACGCTCTTGGAGCCATTGTCGCTCTTATCCATGACGTCATGATTCCGCTGGGACTCTTCTCCCTGCTGAACAAGGATGTCGATCTGACCATCATCGCGGCGCTCCTGACCATTGTCGGCTATTCCCTGAACGATACCATCATCATCTACGACCGCATTCGTGAGAACATCCGGGCCAAGGTTTCGCCTTCCCTTGACGTTGTCATCAACAAGTCGGTCAACCAGACCATGTCCCGTACGCTCATCACCGCAGGCACGACCTTCGTGGCCGTGTTCTCCCTGTATGTCTTTGGTGGCGGCGTGATTCATGATTTCGCACTGACCATGCTCGTCGGTGTTGTGGCGGGCACCTATTCGTCCGTATTCGTGGGCGCTCCGATTCTGGCCTTCTTCAAGCCCCGCATCGATGTCGATGAGCATCCCGCACCTGCCACTGCCTGAAGTACGGTTCTTTCCTGACATTCAGTAAGGCGCTCTTCGGGGCGCCTTTTTTTATTGGCATTGTGGATTGTTTTTGGGGGATGTCGGGATGTAAGACACTGAGTTTTGCAAGGGTAGTAATTGTGAAATTAATAACGAGTGAGAGGGGTTTGGAAGGGCGATTTGGAGGAAAGTTTGGTGAAAAATGTGACAAAAGGAGCAAAGCTGGCTATGAAAAATCTTAGTTTGCCATTTTCCTTGAAACAGTGGTAGGCGAAACAATCTTTTCAAGACGAGCCGAGTCTGGTGGTGACGTCCGATAACTGCTCGGAAATTTTCAGCTTAGTTTCATTTTTTAAATGGGAGAAAAGGGAGGATTTATGTCTAAACGTTTTCGTGTTCTGGTTTTGTCCGCTCTGTTTGTGCTTGTGAGCGTTGTCGGCCCTCTCTGGGCGCAGCAGGAAGCTGGCGCACCCGCCGCTGCTCAGACAGAAGTAACCGCCCAGGCCGCTGCCGCGCCTGAAGCACCCAAGGCAGCCGTCACCGGTTCCAAGCTGGAGCAGGCCATTGCCAAGGCTCCCGTGGGAGCAGAACCCGGTCAGATCGATACAGCCAAGCCCGCCGGTTTTCTGGGCATCCCCGGCGCTCCCCAGATCAATCCCATCATGGCGCTGCTCTGGGCGGTGTGGGTAGGCTGGATTTTCTCCACTGTCGGCGCTTTTGGCGGCGTCATGGCCGGTGTCGGCCACGTGACTGTTTTTGGACTTGGCGCCTACGCCAAGGGCTTCAAGAGCACCGCTCCCGATCTGAACAAGACCGTGACCGACTCCATCCGCGCGTCCAACCAATTCCTTGTAGGTCTGTCCGCCCTTATTTCTTCCATCAACTACGGCAAGATGGGACGCCTTGTGCTGCCTCTGGGCCTGGCCCTTGGCGCCGGTTCGCTGCTTGGCGCATGGGGTTCCGCAACCCTGTCGGCTGGCAAGGTTTCCTTCTCCGCGTATCAGGGTTGGTTCGGTTTCTTCGTGTTGGCTCTTGGTTGCTACCTGTTGTGGGAGACATCTCCTGCCGGTCAGTCCAAAAAGGTCAAGGCCAAGCAGGCCGCGCAGGCTTTTGAAGCCGCTGTCAAGGCTCAGCGCACCGGCGGCGGCCCCGCCCCGACCGGCGTCAAGGTTCTCGGAATCACCTTTTCCAAGGTTCAGTTCACGTTCTGCGGCGTCGAGTTCAGCTTCAACCCCGTGCTGCCCGTCGTCGGCGGTGTTGTCATCTCCGCCCTGGCGGCCTTCCTGGGTGTTGGCGGCGGCTTCCTGCTGGTGCCTTTCCTGACCAGCATTACCCAGCTGCCCATGTACCTGGCTGCCGGCACCTCCGCCCTGGCCGTTCTGGTCAGCATGGTCACCAGTATCCTGACCCTCATGACCAAGGGCACTCCCGTTGACTGGGTTCTCATCGGTACGGAAATGGTTGGTGTCGCCATCGGCTCCATCGTCGGTCCCCATACCTCCAAGTACTTTTCCGACAAACTGCTCAAGCGCATCTTCATCGTTCTTGCCTTCTATGTAGGCATTGACTATATCTTGAAGGGCTTCTTTAACGTCCGCGTTATCGAACTTCTGTTCGGCTAGGCGCCACTTGTAAAAACGAACACACCCAATGGCCCCGGCTCTGTCGGGGCCATTTTTGTTGCATGGAAACACTACGTAATATTCTTTTGATGATGGACCCCATGTTTATCTGGGGATTTCGACTCTTCGCTCACCCCTGGGGCGGTTTTTTGACGGGCCTCGCCGTGCTGTGTCTTCTTTGTGTGATCACGGGAGATTTCACATCGCATTTGGCCCGCAGGCTCAATCGCAAGGTGTATGGCAAATACCGTGATGAAATGGTTCGACAGCACAACCTCTCCGTGGAGGCTTTGAAGCATTCCGACAAGGAAGCGTACAAGGCCGTCAACAGACAGGCGCATGAGGCATTCGGAAAGTATTTTTTCAGCCAGGCCGGAGCGTTCACCCTGTCCATCTGGCCGCTGCCTTTCGCCATGGCCTGGCTGGATATCCGTTTTGGCGGCATTGCGCTCACTTTGCCTTTTGCGGTGCCGGGCATCGGTGATAGCGTCTTTTATCCGTTTTTCTTTTTTCCCATATACATTGCCGTGCGGATTTCTTACGGGAAAATCATGCGCCGTTTTCCGTTCTATCGGCGCATACTGGACTGGAGCAAGCACGGCAACGAAACGCAGATGGTTCCCTTCATGGATTTGCTCAAGCCTTCGACCGGGGCAACCCCTGGTAAACTTGAAGAGGATGAGCGTCCGTCCGGCGGGCCTGACGATACACCCCGAAAATGACCGCGCCGTGTGGCGGCGGCATCCTTTTGGGCCGGGCCGCGCGTTTGCGGGAGCGACGCCTGGTGGATTTGGCAAGGGGAGATAGATGATGCGACAGTCAGGACTTTTTTCGCACTGGAGTTTCGAGTCGTTCGCGCCCGGATCGATTCCCCGGCCCAAATACAATGCCTTTTGCCGGATACATCGGCAGACCAGCACCTGTCTTGAACTCCTGGCCCACTTCGAGGACCTGTCCATGGGCGGGGCGGTGGTGGACTGGTGCCGCATTTCGGGGTTGGCGAATCAGCTGTGCACCGGCATTCGCGATCTTGTGGACCAGTTGCAGGTCATGAACCCCGTGGAATTCATGGACGCCCACGACTGGGTCGCCAAATTGAGCTTTTATACCCGTCTGTCCACCGAACACGCGGCCACGTCCGCCAATCCCCCGTATCTGCTGACGCTCGATTCGCCGGAAGGCAAAGCCTCCTTCTCCTGGATTTCCAAGGGTCTTGGTCCATTGGTCCCTGGCCCGGTTCTCGTTCTCACGCCGTCTTTGTTTCAGTATTTCATTGAAGCCAACGACATGCGTCATAACTTGGACGAATTGTTGCGTCAGTTGGACTTGATGGATGAGCCTGCCACCGAAGATTTGGGTAAGCGTGCCCGTGAGCTGATACGCGGGGGATCGTTGCCGCACCGGCTGCTCACCGAGATGGAGATCGCGGCCGTGGAGCTTGCTCCGGGCGGCAGATTTCTCGAATTGCGCGTGTTTGCCGGCAGCGGCGACGATGCCGTCATGATAGGCAAGGTCGGAGGAGTGCGGCCCACGGAGTTCCTTGAGGCCTGGCTTGAGGCCACAGCCTGCAAGTTTTCACCATCGGCGCTCGCCCTGCGCCTTTCCAAGGGGCTTGCCGATGAGGAACATCCACTCACAGTGGCCGTCTTTCCCGCCGATACGGCTTCGAAAGAAAGGAATTGCGCCCTTTGGGAAGGCGTTCCCGATTCAGCGGCCCTGGTCGCGCGTCTGGACCAGGTTCTGCCCCGCATCACCAGGCTGCACGTTTTCAAGGATCAGGGCGAGGCCTTGCGTCCTGAGCATTGTCGCTCCCTGCACGATCTGATTTGCCTGTGCATGGAACGGGGTCTGGCCCAGATTTTTGCCTTTGCCGGGGAACCTGCCCGGGGTCTGGCCGGAATCAAGCAGCTGCGGCTTGAAATCCCCGTGGTCATCAACATCTTCAATCTGGGCGGCGGGCTTTTTCCGTCAGCGGCGGAGCGGGCCGTCATCTCCACGGAGGATGTCCGTTCCATCCCTGCCTGGTCGTTGCTGCTGGGGCTGGTCTGCCCTGCCGTTTCCTGGTCCGCCGCGCGTCACGAAGAGACCCCGTCGGTGCCGCATTACAGCAGCTACGCGGTTCTTTCCCAGTTTTTCATGCACTGCACCTTGCGACTTGAGCAGAATCTGTATGTTGCGGAATGTTCGTGCGAGGACGGCGTGGAGAAGTACGTCCGTTTTCGTTTCAAGGGCGGGACGGGAACCAGGGCGCAAAGGAGGAGCAGGCTCGGGATCATGCGCCTCATCCTTGAAAGGGAGGGGTTCACGGTCAGTTCGCACGGAGATTATCTTCAGGCCCTGCGCAGCGGTGAGGAAGATGTCCTGCTGCAGCGCAATCTCGTTTGCCTGGGCCTTTTGACAGCCTGGGTGCAGTCTTCGGGAGTGGAAGTCCTGGGGGGCATGTCACCGGAGCAGGGGCGCGACCTTTTTCGCGAGCTGTTTACCGATTTCCTCTTTGATCCAAGCTAGTGCCCTGCCGGGTCTGACTTCGGCCGCGATCAGCCGGGCCTGCTAGTTCTTGCGAAAGTGGCAGCCCCGGCTGGTCTTGTTGCGCAAGGCCGCCGTGGTCACGATGTAGGCGGTCTGACAGCCATGGAAGAGGTCCACCGACTCCTTGCAGATGCGGATTGATTTGTAGAAGGAGTGCAGCCTCTTGTTCAGGTTGCGCAGGTCTTCGAAGGCCCGCTCCAGGCGCGGGGTGGTGCGCATGATGCCCATGTAGTTCCACATGGTGTGTCGGATGGTAGCCCAGTCTTGGTTGATGAGCGCCGGGTCCTCCATCTCGGTCCTGCCGGAGGTGATCCAGTCGGCGATGGAATCCTGAAGTCGCTGACACAATTGGCATGATCCTTCATAGCGTTCATGGATGTCTTCCGCCGCGGCCATGCCCCACAAAAGCCCTTCCAGAAGTGATGTCGAGGCCAGACGGTTGGCCCCGTGCACGCCCGTGCAGGCGATCTCACCGGCCGCATAGAGTCCGTCGAGGGTGCTTCGGCCCCTGTTGTCGACCAGCACCCCGCCGCAGGAATAATGTGCGGCGGGCACCACCGGGATGGGATCCTTGGACATGTCCACGCCGACTTGCTTGCACTTTTCGTGAATTGTCGGGAAGCGTTTGCGCAGGTTCTGGTCCACGTAGTTGGCGGCGTCCAGAAACACGCAGTCCTCTCCGGTCTTGAGCAATTCGTCGACGATGGCCCGGGTCACGATGTCGCGGGGGGCCAGTTCCATGCGTTCATCATAGCGGGCCATGAAGCGTTCGCCCTTGGCGTTGAAGAGACGGGCCCCTTCGCCGCGCACGGCCTCGGAGATGAGAAATTTGCGATCCGCGCGGTGGAAAAGCGAGGTGGGATGAAACTGGATGTATTCCAGGTTCATGACCGTCGCGCCCGCGCGGTGGGCCATGGCCATGCCCGATCCGATGGAGGACGAGGTGTTGGTCGTGTGCAGGAAAATCTGTCCCAGTCCGCCAGTGCACAGGACCGTGTAGTCGGCCAGGATGGTGTTGGGTTCGTTTGTCTCCGAATTGAAAACGTAGGCTCCGACGCACTGGTTGTTCAGTTGGTAGCGGAATTCCAGTTTGGTGGAGTGGTGGCGCGTGGCCAGAAGGTCGATGGCCGTCCGGTTGTAGAGGGTGCGGATGTTGGGATGGATCAGCACTTCGCGGACCAGGCTGTCCTGGATTGCGCGTCCGGTGTAGTCGGCACAGGTCAGGATGCGATGCACCCCGTGGCCGCCTTCCTTGGTCAGATACCAGTCCCCCTGTTCCGTGCGGTCGAAGGGGACCTGCACGCGCTCAAACAGGATCTTTTCCACCGCCTTCGGGCCGTCCTCGCACAGATGGCGCACGGCCGGTTCGTAGTTGTACTCCCAGCCGGCGGTGCCGATGTCTTTCGCCAACTTTTCAGGAGAGTCCTCGCTGCTGCCGTAGACGATGCCGCCCTGTGCCAGGGCTGTATTGCCGTTGTCCAGAGAGGGGCCCGAAGAGAGCAGGGTCACTTCGTGGCCCTTGTCGGCCAGACAGATGGCCGCGGTGCAGCCTGCGATTCCCGAGCCGATGACCAGAACTTCAGTTTTCATGCGGGTGGGTGTCATGACGTATTTCCTAACTGCAGGCGGTCAGCATGCGCTCCAGGGCGATGCGGGCGGGCCGGGCTATGTGTTCCTCGACCCGAACCGGCAGGGCGGTATCAAGCTCCTGCAACATGCGGGCGAGGTTTGTTTCGTTGACCTTGGCCATGTTCGAGCACAGAGCCCTGCGCAGTGGCCGGATGGTCTTGTCGGGATGTCTGGTCGCCAGACGGTTGACCAGGCTCCATTCGGTTCCGACATAGACCGTGCTGCCGCTTTTCGCTTCGGCCACGGCCTTGATGAGGAAGGTGGTCGAACCGGCCCCGTCGGCCATGGATACGACTTCAGGATCGCATTCGGGGTGCACGAAGATCAGGGCATGGGGTTCGCTTGCGCGGATGGCCGTCACCTGTCCGGCGTTGAATTTGGCGTGGACGGCGCACAGGCCCGGCCACAGGTAAAGTTTGCGTGCAGGGTCGGCTGCGGGCACGAAGCGCCCCTGACCCCGAATGTCGAGCCGCTCGATCTCGTTTTCGGACAGACCGAGGATGCGGGCCGTGTTGCGGCCGAGGTTGGCGTCGGGCAAAAAGAGGACCCCGTCCCCCTGGGCAAGGGCCCAGCGCAGCATGGTCGGGGCGTTGGCCGAGGTGCAGACGCTGCCGCCATGGTTGCCGCAGACGGCCTTCACGGCGGCGGAGGAGTTGACGTAGGTCAGGGGGATGATGCGCGCCCCGTCGCGGTTGAGCCGCGAGAGGACCTCTTCTGCCAGGAGGGCCGGAACCATCTCGGCCATGACGCAGCTGGCCCCGAGGTCGGGGATGTGCACCTTCTGTTCCGGCCTGGCCAGGATGGCTGCCGTTTCGGCCATGAAATGCACCCCGCAGAACACGATGTGCCGCGCCTCAAGGCCGTCGATGTGCCTGGCCAGTTCCAGGGAGTCTCCCAGGATGTCGGCGTGCCGGACAACCTCGTCGGCCTGGTAATGATGAGCGAGGATGCACAGCTCTTTGCCGAGCCTGTCCCTGATGGCGGAAATTTCCTGGTTCATGCATTCTCCCGGGAACTTTGTGTCAGGCGCATGGAGAAGTCCGCGACGGTGGCGGAGTGGGTGATGGCGCCGGTTGAGATGAACGTCGGCCGCAATTCGGCCAAGGCGCGGATGGTCGTCAGGGTGACATTGCCGCTGATCTCCGATTCGATGTGAGGCGGGATGAGCCGCAAGGCCTCGGCCGCAGTCCCGACGGGCATGTTGTCAAGCATGATGCGCTGGGGCGAGAGACTCACGGCCTCGCGCACGTCTTCGAGCGTGCGGCATTCCACTTCCAGGGGCGGGCAGATGTCGTAGGCGTTTCTGAGCGCGCACACGGCGGCGGTGATGGAGCCCGCCTGATCGATGTGATTGTCCTTGAGCATGAGCATTTCCTCAAGGTTGGCTCTGTGGTTGTGTCCCCCTCCCATGCGCACCGCGTATTTTTCCAGATAGCGCTGGCCGGGAGTGGTCTTACGGGTGTCCAGCACCCGCACTCCGGTTCCCTCCACCGCCTGCACGAAACGCCTGGTCGCGTTGGCCACGCCGGAGAGGTGGCAGATGAAATTCATGATGACCCGCTCAGCCTTGAGCAAGATGGGTGCCGAACCCCGGATGCGGGCAACCTCCTGGCCGCGCGTGACCGCGTCCGCGTCCGATGCGAGCAGGGTCACGAGGGGCCTTGGGCCGCGCATGCGTTCAAAGACGATGTCGATGAGCGGCAAGCCCGCGACCAGGGTTTCTTCCTTGGCCACGATGGACGCTTCCAGTTGCGAAGCGGGCGGGAACAGGGCTTCGGAGGTCAGATCACGTCCGTCTTCCTCCAGGGCGAGGTCCACGAGGCGGTGCAGCAGGGCCAGTCGGTCGTCGTTGAAATAGAGAGAAAACATGCCGGATTCCTTGCGCAGGAGGGTGATTGGTTTGGCTTGTTGACTAGGAAAAGGACCACCCGTCGTCAAGCCGTAACTGGCCCATCCGCAGGTTGCGCTTGCAGGTGCTGCGTGTCATGTTGGCGCATGCGTTGTATCCAAAAGAACCAGTCGCTTAAAGCGCGTGTGAACGGAGAATGAAATGACCTGCATCGAGCCGCTCCTGGCGAAGGTGACCAAACAAGCCTCACCCAGGTTGCTGAGTAACGGTTTCGTCTGCTGGCTGGTGCACTCGCAGCCTCTGCCGATAAGTTTTCTTCAGACCCTGACTGATATCGGCGGCTGGTCCCTGGCGGAGGAATCATCGCAGACCCTGTGGTTTTTTCCTTCTTCCGAAGTCATGCTCGGGCTGGCCAGACTCTACAACTGGGCCAGGCTTCATCCCATGGCCACGAGCGTGACCGTCTTCGAGGGCAGCCTCATTGTCGATGATAAGCTTGGGCAATCACTCAAGGTCAAGTCCGAACTGCACTCCCTCTGCGTCGAACTTCCCAAGAGGCTCGTTGTCCGCGTCAGCGCGCGCATGCGGGAACTCGGACGAACCCTGACGGGTCTCTCCTTCAAGCAAGTGCAGAATCCGGACGGTCTCCTGGGGGACTGGTTCGAGCTTGAAGGCAGCGAGCAGGTCAGCGTATCCTACAAGTTGAACTGGCTTTGGGTCATCCGCCCTCAAGGCACCCGGCAGGACAAGACCTTCACCAAGGGCTGGCGAGCCTACTACGACCGACTGGAAGCGATCTTCCAGCAGTACAAGGTCTCCTACCTGCTGGCGGAGGATCTGAATCTGGTTCTGCGAGTGACTTCGCCGCGCGTCATGGGCGCTCTGACCTCGGAACTGCTGGGCATGATCGACGACAAGGAGAATCCGGCCTGGCCCTGCAAATACATGGCCGTCGAGATGGGCGACCAGCCCTTCACGCCTGACTTTGCGAGCAAGGTCCGCTATGTCGTGGATTCCCTTGAATCCAATGCCCTGCATCTGCCCCTGGCCACGATTTTCCAGATAGCCGACTCCAGGATCGCGCCGGTGGATTCGCGCGCTTCCATGGACAATTCCAAGCTGTCCGACCTGTTTCAGGTTCGTTTTCATTCCAGCAAGAGCGGGCGGCGGCGCGGCAGCCTGAATGTTTTTCTGCCGACGAGCCTGATTTCCGGTGGCGAGAGCCCCTGTTTCTATTGCGGACTGCGTTCGCACCAGCCGCGAAAATGTCCCACGAGGATGCTGCAATCCGGAAACGTGCAGGTCACGGACATGATTCGTTTTGCCCGCATGGATCTTGACACTCTGCCCGGAATCCTGGCCGGGATTGAAAAGCAGGTCGCCCCCGACGTCATCCGTGGTCTGAACGCGTTGCTGGGGGAAAAGAGCGACCCGGGGATGGTCGTACGGTCCATGTTCGAGGTCAACATGATCTGCCAGCTGCGCATGATGGCTTCCGTCTGGCGCGCCAAGGGCAAGGAATGGCCGCGCGGGATAGAAGACCAGCGGCCCCAAAGCGAGGCGCAACTCTGGGAGGCCTTGGAGGCTCTGCGCACGGGGAGCCGGGAACGGGCCATGGAGAAGGTCGATCATGTCGTGCTCGGTTCGCCCAAGAATTATCAGCCACGGGTGCTTCTTGGTTTCATGGCCATGGAGCGTGATGAATTCAAGCGCGCCATCGGCTTCTGGGAGGAGGCCGAGAGCCTGGCCTATACCAGTCTCCAGCGCTCATACATCCAGCTTCTTCAGGGTCGCCTGCGGGAGATCACAGGCGACTATCCCGAAGCCATCCGTCTTTACGGCCGGGCGCTTGCGGAATCCCCTCGATTCAGTCCGGCCCGTTACAGACAGGCCGTCTGTCTGATCAAGTCGGGATATCTCAACGAAGCCCAGGCGCTCATCCGTGAGCTGATCAAGGACAATCCCGACTACTTCAGCACCGTGCTGCTCGATACCGAGCTGGAGGGCGGGCGTTCCCATCTCTTGAGCGACCTGTGGGAGATCTGGGAAGATGCACGGGCCCGCTCCAGCGAGGTCATCGGCGTGGTGGAGCATCTGCCGGATCTGCTGGCCAAGTGGTTGCCCTCCGATCACGATGCCTACAACATGTTCCATGTGCGCATCGAGGATTTGAACAGTTACGCAGGGGTCAACAACTACGCCTCCATGGCCAAGCTGCTGCGCGGCACCATCGCCATCCGGGCGGACATCCAGACCCGGGTCAAGAAGGACATCAAGGAGCTCGCCAACCGCCGTTCGGTCATCCGCGAGCGGCTCAAGAAGATTCAGCGCGAGGCGTCCTGGTTTCCCTTTCCGTCGATGCTCGGGTCTTTCACCAAGCTCTTCAATGCATGCGGCGAGGGAGTGAGTCTCATCGGCCATCTTGACCTCTACGTTCCCGACAAATTCCGGCAGGGGCACGAGGCCATGCGCCAGGCCGAACAGAATCTGGACAAGCTCGAAAAGAAGCTGCTCTTCCTGCAAGGCGTGCGAAACGGTATCCTTTTTCTGCTGCTGTCCGGCAAGTATCTGCTCATCTTCGAGATCATCGCCTTGCTTCTGGCCGGAGGCGTGTCCCTGGGACTTTACTACCTGGCTCCGGATCAGGTCATCCTGGGGCGGAACCTGCGCCAGGAGCGATGGCTGATCCTCAACATCACGCTCATCTTTTTTTCCTTTCTCGCTTTCGTCGCCACAGCCATCAAGGCCGCGTCGAACTTCGAGACCTACAAGAACGAAATTCTGGACAAGGGGGACTGATGCCCCGCATCCACGCCACGCATGCCTTCCTCGCCCCGACGGCGGTTCGAAATCCCGTGTTTTTGGCACGCCTTTTGTTCATTACCTAGAATGCATACTCTGGTCATCAATTTGACCCGCTTCGGCGATCTGCTGCAGACCCAGCCTGTCTTCAGCGGATTGCGACGGCGGGGCGACAGCGCGGGGCTGGTCTGTCTGGACTCCTTCAAGGGCGCGGCCGTTCTGCTGCGCGATGTGGATCAGGTCCGGGCCTTGCCCGGGGCGCGTCTTCTGGCCCAACTGGACCGGGGTTGGCCCCTGGCCGTGGAAGAACTTGCCTCCTGGCTGGATCAGGGATGGCAGACGCCCTTTGACCGGGTCGTCAATCTCACCCCGACCCTGTCCGCGCGGCTGCTGTCCCGCGCCATGCATGAAGGGCCGGTGGAGGGTTTTGGTCTCGATAGCCATGGTTTCGGCGAGTATTCCACGCACTGGGCGACTTTTCTGCAGGCAGCCTCCGCCCATCGCGGATGCAGCCCCTTCAACCTGGTCGATCTTTTTCAGCGCGTGGCTGGTCTTGATCCTGGGGAATTCAGATTGAAGACGCCCGAGGCTCCCGCGCTGGCGGCGGCGGATGAACTGCTTGGCGGCAAGGGGCGGCGGGTGGCCTTTCAGCTCGGGGCCAGCCAGGACTACAGACGCTGGCCCGTGGCCTCCTTCGTGCGCGCCGGGCGTGTGCTGTGGTCAAGGACCGGGCGTGTGCCCGTGCTCCTGGGCACGGCGTCGGAAGGACATCTGGCGCGGGAATTCATGGACCTGGCCGACTACCCCTGCACGGACCTGACCGGCCGGACCGATCTTACGACGCTGGCGGCGGTGCTGACGCGCATGGATCTTCTGCTGACCAACGACACGGGCACCATGCACCTGGCGGCGGGCCTTGGCGTGCCGGTGGCGGCGATCTTCCTGGCCACGGCCCAGCCCTTCGACACCGGCCCCTATCTGGAGGGCAGCCTGAGCCTGGAGCCCGACCTGCCTTGCCACCCATGCTCCTTCGGGGAGAAATGCCCCCATGGACTGATCTGCCGCGATTCCATCGAGGGGGAGGCCGTCGGGGACATGCTGGCCGGGTATCTGGATGGGCAAGCCTGGAGCGTCACGCCCGGTTTCAAGGGACGAGTCTGGCAGGCCCGGCGTGATGAGTCCGGATTCATGGATCTTTTTTCCGTGTCCGGCCACGAGGGCCAGGATCGCAGCCGCTGGATCAGAATTCAGCGCGAGGTCTATCGTCAATTTCTTGACCAGAAGCCCGGTGCGGGAAATTTTTCCTGGCCCGGGCCGGGTTCCGATTTCCGGGACGCCCTGGTGCGCGATCTCGAACACGCCGCCCTCATGCTGACCCTGGTCGAAGAGCAGGGCCGGATTCTGGCGCTCCGTCCGGATGCGCCAATGAAACCGAAATTTCTTGTTAACTGTCAGAATTTAGAAGATTTTTTTTCGCGCAGCCCCTCGCTTGGGATACTTGCTCCCATGTGGCGCTTCCAGTCCAGGGCCGAGTCCGTGAGCATGACGGCGTTCCTTGAATTGTGCGCCAGGTACCGTGGACTGCTCGATGTTTTCAGGCAACGGCTTGCGCTGGCATGAATGTTGATTAAGTCCGGACATACGGCAAAATTATTCCCAGTAGGCGGAGGACAGGAAAATGATCATTATAGACGGCCAGCAGAGCCCACTTGAGGTTCGTCAATTCGAAAATCTTGAACAGATCATCGAAAAAGTCATGGAAGACATACGCATGAACAGTCGTATCGTGACCGATGTCCTGGTCAACGACGAGGCTTTTTCGGAGATTTACCCTCATCAGGCCGAGGACATGGACGCCTCGCATATCAATCGGGTGGAAATTGTTTCCGTGCCCACCGCAGAAATGGCCCAGGACATCACCCGCGAATTGTACAAGGTCGTGACTCTGATGGGCAAGGCCGGGCGGCAGGTGGCGGATTTCTTCCGTCAGGCGGATGACGATCAGGCCCTGGAGCTTTATGGCGATCTGCTGGAAGTGAACCGCGACTTTCTGAACATGGTCGGCGTGCTTCGCAATGAATTCGCTACGGATACGTCCGCCGAATTCGAAGCGTCGCTGTCGGATCTTTCGTCTCTTTTTTCGGAGATGATCGAGATTCAGGAGAACGAGGACTGGATTCTGCTCGCGGATCTGCTCGAGTATGAATACCTGCCCGTGGTCGAGAAGACCAAGAACATGGTCGCCCGTTTGCGCGAGTCGGTCAGGGTTTCGGTCAGGAAGGAACAGAATGGCTGAATCACGCGATACCTACGAGCACATCATGGCGCTTGGCCAGGAAGAGCTGGGACTGATCGCGAGCCAGGATGCCGATCGTCTCGGGACGGTGGCGCGGGAGCGGGAGACAGCCATCATGGCCTTCATGAATTGCGACATGGGTGAGCAGGACAAGGCTTTCCTGGAAAAGCTCAAAAGCATCCAGGACATGAACACGCACCTGCACCATGAGGCCAGGACCTTGCATCAGTCCTTGAAGGAAGAGCTTTTGAAGGTGCGTCAGGAAAACAAGCGCATCGGGGGGTACCGAAACGGCGCCCTGATCACGCCCCTGGGCCGCCACGCGTTGAGTCGCAAGGGTTGAAACGGGTGCCGCTCCAGTGCCGGAGCGGCTACCTGATCCAGATGACGCCCACCTGTCGGCCGGTGATCTTGTCCCGGCGGTAGGAAAAGAACTCCGGGGACGAAGCCGTGCACAGGTCCAGCGCAAAGATGTTGCCGGAGGGAATGCCCGCCCCGATGAGCTGCTCGCGGGTCAGGCTCCACAGATCCATGCAGCGCGTGGCCGGATTGAAGCAGGATGAGAATCCTGGGCCCCATTCGGTCTCGAAATTGACGAATTCGCTCCTGCCCGGGCCAAGGCTCGGGCCGCGCACGGCCATGATTCCGGAAGGATCAAGACCGTAGGCGGCGCAGAAGTCGCGCACTCCGGCAGCGGGAAAGTTGCCGGCGTTGCCTCTCCAGCCGCAGTGCAGGGCGGCAACGTGCCGTCCGGCGGCGTCCGCCAGCAGAATGGGCTGACAGTCGGCGGTCTTGATGACCAGTCCGTGCCCGGGTCGGTCCGTGCCCAGGCCATCTCCCTCCAGCCTTGCCCCATCAAAGCAATCATCCTCCAGATTCATGTGCATGGTCTGTCCGTGCACTTGCCTGAGCTCCTGCCAGACCCCAAAGCCCAGGGCCCTTCGCAGTTCCGCCCTGTTGGCCCGCACGGCCTTCTCATCGTCTCCGACCTCAAGCGACATGTTGGACTCGGCGTAGGCGCCCGTGCCGTGACCGCCCTGGCGGGTGGTGAAGACGCAGCCGACATTGTCAAGGCCGGGAAAATGAAAATCGATATATTTGAGAGACATGGCTAACGCTCCATAGGGATGTGCAGGATGGATTCGGGGGTGACGATCATTTCCACCGGCCTGTCCCATGGTTCGACCGGAATGCTGTCCAGGACCTGAAAGGCGTAGGCCGGGCCGACCAGCAGGGGGGCGTGGCCGAGGGTGGGCAGAAAGCGGTCGTAATAGCCGCCTCCGAAGCCGAGGCGGTATCCGCGCCGGTCGAAAGCCAAGGCCGGAAGAATGATGACCTCGGGCTCTGGGGACGAGACCAGCCGGGCCCGCTCGGCCTGAGGTTCGATCAGGCCGAAGCAGCCGGGGCCCAGTTCCTCGCGGGAGGTTACGCTGTACGCGTCCATTATGCCGGGGGCGTTGTCGCGGCAGCCGGGCAGAAGGACTTCGCTGCCGCGCGCCCAGAAATGGTCCAGCAGGGGCCATGTGTCGACTTCGCCCCGGGCCGGAAGATATAGCATGACGCTGGAGGCGAGGCGGATGCGCTCCAGGGACAGCAGGTTGGCCCGGATGCGGGCGCTGTCTTCCTGCACCAGGTTCAGGGGCAGATCCTGACGCCGTTTGCGCAGGGCAATTCGCAGAAGGTTTTTGCTGGACTCTTGCATGACGTGAGGCGCTCCTTTACCATGCCGTGAAAACACGACATTTACTCAAAGAGGGGATGACAGGCAAATGGCAAACCGCTTTTGGATAGTTTTTGGGGACATTCATGAACGCATCGGAGCCGTGGAACGGATCGACGATCTCGGCCGCGCCGACGGTGTTTTCCTGTCCGGGGATCTGACCAACCTTGGCACGCGTGAGAGCGCCGGGCGCATCGTTTCCGCCGTGGCCGCGATCAATCCGCGCATCCATGCCCAGATCGGGAACATGGACACCCCGGCCGTGGACCGGGTGCTGACCGAGCAGGGGATCAACGTTCACGCCCGGGTCGTGGATCTTGGCGGCGGAGTCTGCCTGGCCGCCGTGGGCTACTCCACTCCCACCCCCTTCGGCACGCCTTCCGAGGTTGATGAAAACCAGGTCTGCCAGTGGACTCACGACGTGCTGGAGCAAGCCGGAGCCTTCGAGCAGGTCATTCTCATGGTGCACACTCCGCCGCGCGCGGAAGTGGTCGACAAGCTGCCTTCGGGAGCCCATGTCGGCAGTCCGGGGGTGCGCGCACTGATCGAGAAATATCAGCCCGCCATCGTCGTCACCGGCCACATCCACGAAGGAGCCGGCGAGGAGATGATCGCCCGGTCGCACGTGCTGAACCCCGGAGCCTTTGCCCAGGGCGGCTATGTGCGCATCGACGAGACTCCGTCCGGCCTTGTGGCGGTATTGCGGAGCGTGGCATGATCCTGCGCATGTATTCCTGGAACGTGAACGGATTTCGGGCCGTCCTTGGCAAGGGCTTCCGCGACTGGCTCGATCGGGTCGCACCCGACGTGCTCGGCCTGCAGGAGGTCAAGGCCGAGGAGGACCAGGTCGGCGGGGATCGCCTCTTTGATGGCTATCACTGCTACTGGAACGCCGCGCGCAGCAAGAAGGGCTATTCCGGCACGGCCTGCTACAGCCGCCTTGAGCCCCTGGCCGTGCACCGGGGCCTGCCCGATGCGCGGTTTCAGGGCGAGGGCCGGGTCATCCGCCTTGAGTTCGAGAAATTTCATTTTTTCAACATCTATTTTCCCAATGGTCAGATGAGCCAGGATCGCCTCGATTTCAAGATGGGCTTCTACGACGCATTTCTGGACCACGCCCAGGAGCTCAGGCGGGACAAGCCCATCGTGGTCTGCGGGGATTTCAACACCGCCCACCGCGAGATTGATCTGAAGAATCCCAAGGCCAACGAGAAGACATCCGGTTTTTTGCCCATCGAGCGGGCCTGGCTGGATCGTTTCGTGGCCCACGGCTATGTGGACACGTTTCGCCACTGCCACGGGGACGTGGAGGATGCCTACTCGTGGTGGACGTACCGCTTCGGGGCCAGATCAAGAAACGTGGGGTGGCGCATCGATTATTTTTTCGTCTCCGAGGAACTTCGCGGCGCGGTCAGGGACGCATGGATCGACGCCGATGTACTCGGGTCCGACCATTGCCCTGTAGGCCTGGCGCTTGAATTGCCGTAATAATGACGGGGAGCTCTTATGAGAAGGATGGACACAGGTGAGTAAACGCGACGAAATTCTGGCGGCGGCCCAGGCCCTTTTTGCCGAATACGGCTACGCCGGAACGACCATGCGCATGATCGCCGAGCGTGCGGGGGTGGCGTTCGGACTTGTGTCCCATTATTTCGGAAACAAGGAGAAGCTGTTCCTGGTGGCCGGTCACGAGATGATCGACGCCATGCTGCTGGGCATCAGACGGGACACGGAGGCGGCGCAAAACGGATTGCAGGCCGTGGATATTTTTGTGAATTCCTACCTCTCCTACACCCTGGCCAACCGGGCGACCTTCCCCACCCTGATCCGCTGCTCGCCTTTCAGCGACGACAATCCGCATCTGGATCGCCACAAGATCGGCGCGAAATTCAAGGAATTGATCAGAGAGATCGAGATCAATCTGGAGCGCGGCATCGCCGACGGAACCATTGCCCAGGTTCCGGTCGAGGACTGCGCGCTCATGATCTACGCGGCCATGGTCGGGGCGGTACGCACGGTTTTTCTGAGCCCCTTCGGAGAACCGGGGCTGTTCGAGGAAACCCGCAGGTTCATTCTGCGGTCGTTGCGTCGGAGCGATTAAATGGAGTTGTAAGCGCTTTTCGGCACGATTGTGACGGATCGGGCGCGTTGTCAGGTCTTTGCCAGGTTCAGACGTTTTTCGATCATCCTCCGAAAAATTCCCGCACCGAACTGAAATTGGAGATGATCCCGTCCCACATGCGCAGAGCATCTTCTCTGGCCTCGATTCGGCAGGACATTTTGATCTGTATGTGCGGTTTTTGCGGGTCCCCGCCTGCGCCTTCATATTCCCAGCAGGCCGTTAGCCTGGGGACATCGGGACAGTCCTTGTCCTTGGGTTGGAGGATGTAAATCTCCTCCAAACCTTTCAAACCGGCCAGGACGTTTTCTCGTGAGCGCAGAATCTTCAGTTCGATCCGGTACTTGCTGGTCACCGGTTTGACGGCTTCAGTGATGCGGGGCGGGTCACAGGGATGAGCGAAAAGATGGGCGTCAAAGCGCAGGCGAATCCTGTGCAATGATTCGGACGGCGGCCTTTCCAGGCTCATGCCGGCCTGTTCGCTCCATGTTTTCAAGCCTTCGACTCTCCCTGCGGAGAAAAAAAAGCCGGCTGGCGAAACAATCTCGCTGCCGTAATGATACTTTCTGAAAAGATTCAGGATCGGTCCGTTTACGGTAAGGCATGGCCCGCACGTGTCGAAGGGCCGGTTTTCTGTCAGGCACAGGATCGCTTCCGGCATGCCTATATAGACTTCAAGGTTGTGGTTGGCCTTGCTGCTGTTGCAACAGCGCAACATGGCAGGAAATCCGCAGAGGTCGCTGACATCCGTTTCATCCCATGTCTCACGGATAGACAGCCCCCTGATTTCGTTTGCCATGCCCGCTTTCGTTCCGAGCGATTCCTTGAGCGCGTCCAGGTTGCGTTTATTTAGTCCGGGTTTCCAGGGAAATTCCTCGACGGCTATGCCGTTGACTTTAAACCATGTCGCGGAAAGCTCCATGCTTTCGTGTACGGGTAACACGAACCGTCCCACTGGGCGCATGACCATGGAGCAAGGCGGGAACTTCGGATCGGGGGTGGCAGTGTCGGTAACCATGAAATGGAACCCTCCCAAAAAAAGATTGGCAAGCAGGATCTGCAAAGAGGTCGCTGCAAAACCGGACAATGTAAATTTTGTTCCGATTTGATGGTAAAATCAATCTTTGTAATGGTAGAATTTTCAGTATTCTGCCGTGAGTGACGTATTTTCGTTATACCCAAAAGGTGCTGCCGCCTAGAAATTGAAGACTTTCGCTTCCGCAGCCAGGTCGATCAGGTGCGGCCCCCCGTCCAGAGCCATGTTGGCGTAGAATCGCGCTTCGTCCACGCCCCTGTTTCTCGCGCAGGGCGTGCAGATTCCGATTTCGATTTCCTCTTCGACAAGATAGGGCAGGTAGTCGCCCGGGCAGTCGCCGGTCAGGGTCTTCTGGCCCGTATCCCTGGACATGTCCGCCCAGAGCACTCCTCCGTCGATGAAGAACAGATTGACATGATGCCCTTTGGAGTGGGCGATGCGAGCGAACTGAAAGCAACGTGTCGCCGCCTCGTTGTCGTCCTTGCCGAGAATAAACAGGAATTTGGCCATTTCATCCTCCCGTGTTACGAATGCGCTTCACTAGAATGCTTTATTCGTAAAATCAATGCATTCTGAGAAGGACCTCTTGGAAAGTATGCGCGAATGCGTGCGTCGTTCTGTATCTTGGCCGCTCTTGGTCAATATTCCAGCTTTCCCTCTCTTGGAGAAATGTCAAAAAACGGATACGTGAATTTCATGTCCATGAACAGCCGCAATATGGAAAAAAAGCTGCCGTTTCGTCCGGTAGCCCTCGGCATTCCCGAGCGTCTTATGCCCGTGGTCCTCGATTGCGCGCGGCAGCTCGAAGACGAGGGGGTGCGCGGCAAGGCCCTGCGCCGTCTTTTCGTCCGCCTGGCGCAGGATCCGAAGTCGTTCGCGGACCATCCGGTCCTGGGCGGACTGGCCGGGATGCTTGGTGGCGGGTCGTCGCCGGGCGCGGCCGTTTCCGTGACGGAGGTTCCCTGGCGGGCCTGGGGCGAAGATCTCGATCCCAAGGCGGTGCAGCAACTCCGTGACGGATGCGGCTTGCCGGTGGCCGTGAGCGGGGCGCTCATGCCCGACGCCCATGTCGGCTACGGCCTGCCCATTGGCGGCGTGCTGGCCGTGGCGGACGCGGTCATTCCCTACGGCGTCGGCATGGACATCGCCTGCCGGATGAAGATGAGCGTCTTTGCGGTGTCCCCGGACCTGGTCGACACGCACGGCGACGAGCTGGCGCGGGCCATCGAGCAGGAGACCTGCTTCGGTGTCGGCGGCCAGTTCAAGGTTCGCAAGGATCATGCGGTCATGCACGATGACTGGGGTTTTTCTCCAGTGACGCGGCGGATGCGCGACACGGCCTGGGCCCAGCTCGGGACCAGTGGCAGCGTTTCCCTGATTGAGAAAAAATTAGTCAAAAATTGTCAATTATCCTGAAGGAGCCAATGAGGTTTTATTGTCTTGCGGGATGATAATCAGTGTTGTTCAATTCCATCGAAACCATCCTTTGGCGGATATGGTTCGTTGCCATGGCTGCCCTTGTTCTGAATCTTCCCGTCCTTGCCATGGATGAAGAACTAGGTGACTTGATACTAGCTGAACTTCCGTCCGGCATCAACGGCATCAATCCGAGAAGAATTCCACAACCGGAATGGCTTTCTGAAGATGAAGGCGGAATCGGGGAATGAGGTCGCTCTTGCGGTTCTGCAATCACACAACGGCGCGTCGATGAAAAGGACGTCACGCCGCCCAAGCCGAAGCCAAGCGTAACCCATTAGGCGGATAACTAAAGGCAACGTGCTTTATCTGCTATCTGACGGCCGCATGATCAAGGATTGCGGTCAAGCGATCCATTTTTCGGCAAATAGCCAGGCGGCCAAGGCCATGGCTCAGGAGATTGCCTGACGTAAGTTTGGTCCGAAATTTGGATTGCTAGGCAACACCATCAAGAATTAGGAAAAGCGCATATCGAAGCAGGCATGTGTAAGTCAGATGAAGATATCTGCGAAGGCTGCAAGAAGAAGCAGAGAGGCAGGTTTGGAAGGGTATAGGACTATCGCCCTGTAAAGCAGCTAAAAATGCGAGGGTTTCGGAGGTTTTTCCTAACGCTTTGTAATCGCTATACTTCAATGCACAATCTTAACTTTTCACTACTTTGAGGTTTAGTGTTACTACAACTTTTGATGAACCATCTTTTGTCTGTTTGACCTCAATTTTTTGTATTCTCGCATTTATGTCTTCAGGTAGCTCTTTAGGGTTTCCGTTTACAAAAAATTTTGTCTTAGAATTATGTGTCAATCTCGATATAAACCCATCTGTAATATATTTTTCCACATCAAGGGGTTTAGAGATCAATTCCAATTTATGTTGCAGATCACGCAGCATTTCTTCATTCATAATTTCACCTTTATTGAAGCTATTAACATTTAGATGGCTATAACAAAAAAATTAGCGAAAAGATTGTCTACTCGCCTTTGTTGACAACTTGTTTTCTTGTCTTGTCTGGCACTTGAATTTATTTTTTTGATTCATGAATTTCAAACGTGGAAATCATACGTTTATGGCCATGTATGAACACTAAATCAATTCTCTCCTGCAGTTGTTCTGCAAATAGAGCATCAATAATTTGTCTATCTTTGTTGTACGGATTTGTAAGGCATTCTATGCACACTGTGTCATAAGGTCGCTCGCCAAAGTCCAAATCACATTCGCCTGCCGCCTCTTTAGCCCTATTTTTTATCGGATAACGACCATATCCAAGAAACAGTTCCATGAGTTTCGATAATACCAACTTTTCCTGTTCAGATAACTCCAATTCAATATCTTTAGCTAAGCGAATGAGATTGTGAGTATTGAGTGCATCGGGGAGTTTGCTGAATCCAATATTGTTTGGAAACTTGTCAAGCCAAATACCTTTGAATAGATTTTCCAACGAGAGATGCACTAATAGGTAGTACGTGTCGAAATCGGGTAAATAACTATCCTGATTATTCGACAGGATTTTATTGATACCATCATGTAGCTGCCAACGATAAAATCTAGAAAATTTGAAATTAGCCCTTTCAAGTTCAGAAACAATAAATACCCTTACCGATTCATTTGCGTTGTAAAAAATGTCTGCATCCCTTTTTAAACGCATTCCTTTTGAAATCCAGTGCATTGGTTGCTGGCCGAGCTTAAACATCTGTTGGTTAAAGTCGCTTGTTCTTTCACATCCAAGAAAAAGATAATGATAAGATTTTTCTGTCATTGGATGTTCAACTCATCAGCTAACATATATTCCATTTTGTCAAAGAAACGCATAAGCTGTTGCAATGGAGATTTATTTTTTACTTATTGATACGTATTTTTTAAACTTTTGAAACACAGAGCTATTGGCTACCGATGTGGCTTGTACCAAGCTTCTGAAAGTATTTTGTGCCGTGTTCACTTTCTCTGAGTTTTTGAGTCCATCTGAAAATGCCTCAGACAGTTGCGGTGAAAATGGGGAGGTAACTTTGACGATCTGCGACCAGTATCGTGCCCCCTCAACAGGTGATGTCTTGTCATCAAATGATGTCTTGAATCGATTTGGTATTTTGTGGCCGATTATCGTTTCAAGCGCCCCAGCGATTGCTGACACCAACAGGTAGGTAGATCCACGATGCCTAAAATATTCGAGCAAAGTATCTTCTTGACTGGTTAACGAATTGGGCTTTGCCTTAAACTTGACAACTAATTCCTGTTTTTCTTCTTCGACAGCTCGAAGTAAAGAATACGCAAACACGACGTGAGCTCCTGTTACATCTTCTGGAAAGTACCGCGCATAAAGCTTGTCTGACACCCAAATATTCGATTTTTGGTTATATGCTACAACAGGATCACCATGGAACGCTGCAAGCGCTTGACCAACAGTATATGAAGGCAGGAGTTTTTTACTCCTTGATATCACATCTGAATGGCCGCCTCGGCGCCCGCCTTCATATTCTGCATCAATAATTTGTGCAATTTGCTCTTTAAGTCTTTTTTGAATCCTGTCAGTGCTTCTAAAATCTGATGCAGTTATTTTATTTTGGCTGTTATTGAATTGGATCACATTTCTAACAAGTTCTGAATCAGGCGCCTGTACAAAACGGGCTGGTACCATAACTCTATGATTAGGCAGTTTTCCCAATGAACCGATGGCGCCTGTGGTTTGTGCCCCGTTGACAATCGATATTCCATTTATTTTCAATTTATTTTTTTTGCCTTTTTTAATGAGCTCAAAACTATTTACCAAAACAGTGATGCCGTTGTTGTAAACCCAAAAATCGCCTGGACTAGTTTCAGCGGATTTTTTTATACCATTGTTTATATTTGCGTCGCTTTTACGAGAACCAAGATAATCACGGACATTTGCAGAAAAGAGCTTCGATTTATGTTTCCGATACAAAATACTTAGAACGCGAGCTGGTATTGGAGCAACGTAGGCGCGCCAATTATCACCTTTAACTTCAAAACCGCCTTCGATTTCGATTTCGATAGTATCGGAAACAAGGATTGGCGACAAAGTATCGTTGTACCACTCTTCAAAACGTCCTCTTCCGACTTCATGGGCAGAAACCTGGACTTTGCTGGCGTTAGTCATGCTCGTCAAAGCTGCTTTAGCACTCGCTTCGACTGTCTTTAATTCATTTTTGACGTTATCAGATTCTGGAAGGTTGTGGATATACCAAAACTGAAGATGACGGATCTGTCCATCTTCGATTGCTGTTCGAAGTTCTTGGGCAAGTTGTTTCAATCTGACTGGAAGATCTTTAAGTTGTCTCTGTAAAAGCCAACCAATTGCAGTGTTAAGATCGCTCGCCTTGTTTGCAGGTGCAGATTGCTTTTGTTTAGCGCATGTGTAGCATTGAGCTATAACAGCTATTTCTTCTTCTAAATCTATATGAAGAATATCACATTTTTTATCATCACTTCCATCAGTGATTGACTCAGCAGCGACACTATGTAAGTCATCAATTTGATACCTCAAAGCAAGAGCGAATAAACCAAGAGCATTGTCGCCATATACGTTTAAGTCATTTCTTGCCGCTAATGCTTGTTCCCAATTTTCCACGGATTGCCCCCTTTGAGCATTTATGACACCCTACAGTGCTATTATCTAGACTTCGCTAACTGACCGTCCTCTGAGTATTGAATTTTTTGCTACCAATTCATACCTCGCCTTGCAGGTACCAACAACATATTTTATTGACTATTATTTGCTGTCGATGGTTATAAATCGACTTTGAAGTCAGCTTTGTGTGTTGCTTGAAATCTTGTTTATGCCTTAAAAATTCCAAGTGGACAAATTAATGATACAGCAGTCATATTCAAAGATACGGTAGCGGAGGCGTGAATTTTTCCTGATGTATGCAAAGGATTTGGCTTATGGACGACAACAACTTCTTTTGTGGTTCCTCGCTGTTTCAAGTGGGTAGGAGCCTTGAACCCCTGACCACATCCGGGTAATTCGTTCGCCTATGAAAGACACCGACCTTTTCCAACTGGCCCTTGGCTTAACCCCTCCGTGGGAGGTGGTTTCTTGCGAATTCGACCCGCAACAAAAGCGCCTCGACATCAGACTTGGCTTTCCTCGCGGCAGCATGTTCGCTTGCCCCGAATGCGGTCAAATGGGTCTCAAGGCTCACGACACCGTTGAGAAGACATGGCGTCATCTGAACTTTTTCCAGCATGAGGCCTACCTTTCGGCAAAAGTCCCTCGGGTTGGATGTGGCAAGTGCGGAGCCAAGCTCCT